>JAIUOE010000008.1 GCA_020161395.1 Bacteroidota bacterium | reverse complement strand
ATCAGAGACAGGGTTACCACCATAATAAAAATACGCTTTCCCTTCAGAACCGGGTGCGGTTGTGTCCATCTTCGTAATCATAAAATCATCACAGCCATCACCGTTTTGGTCTCCCATATAGATGACCGATTCTTTCCAGTAAAGCCCGGTTGTTTTGAAAATCAATGAATCAAAATATTGGGCCTCCAAAGCAGAACTCATCAATAGAATTAAACAGGGCAACAGCATAAATGTTTTTAGGTATTTACTCATACAGTCTTCCATAAAGATTAAGTATCTAAACAATGGCTTAACGACATCTTATTTGCTTAAAATGTCTTAGTGCATCAAACTTGGTTTTGTAAAGGTTTCCCGGAGAAGAACCGCCATATGGTTCTCTACAGGGTGTGGAAGGTACATTACGATAGAATATTTGCTCATAAAGGGACCGGTAAAAATCCTTGAACATCCTGCCGGATAACTTGTAATAACCGGACAATTTTTGTCCCGGTTATTTTATTTCCTGCTTTTACATCGCTCTCCCGTGTTTAATTATATCCTGAAATTAAATTACAAATTTTTGTAATTAATGTCAAGAGATCTAAAAAATATTTTTAACATGTGTTATTACACCAATAATTGAAATTTATTTCACCATAGATATTTTAATAGGCTGACCCTCTCGAGACAGCCTTAATAATTTAACATTCTTGTGCGGGCTTTTCAGCCATCAACATTCATCCCTCAGCCCTATTTAAGCAGCAAAGCTTTCACAGTTTTGGAATAAGTTGTCTTGCTCTCAAGCGATTGCGCTTCAATGCAGAAAATATAAACACCGGATGAGAATTTCGTTCCATCAAATTTACGCTCATAAAATCCCTTCTCCATCTCGCCCGTGGCAAGTTCCACCACCTTCTGACCCGTGATGTTGTAAACAGTAAGCGTTACGCTGCTCTTCTCTTTAAGTGAGAATTTTATAACTGTTTCGGGGTTGAAGGGGTTTGGATAGTTCCGAGAAAGGTAGAATTGTGATGGAAGTATTTCGGTTCCTTCTTCGACCGACACTGTCCCGTAGGCTACTCCGTTTATTATTGCTCCGTAACAATGCGAAAAAAATGTCCCTGTTATACCCAGTCCCTGAGTTAAGGTTGGTGGTTCGGTGTCAGGCGTTTCCGAGCACCATATCGTATCCGGTAAGCGAACACAATCATATAATTTGTATTTGAGAAAGGAATTTGTTAGTGTGTTGTGATAAGTGCCGGTATCTTTTACTCCCCAAAATCCTTCAGTACTGTCAGGCGGAAGATTTAACCAAATTTCACCTTTTTGTGCATTA
Organism: Bacteroidota bacterium; assembly: GCA_020161395.1. Classification (NCBI taxonomy): domain Bacteria; kingdom Pseudomonadati; phylum Bacteroidota; species Bacteroidota bacterium. Next base: position 171,473 of record JAIUOE010000008.1, on the reverse strand, counting down.
AGGTTTAACCACTCATATTCCTGATCAGACCCCGGAATGTATCTTACAACAAAGCCATCTTGTCGTTTTCGAAGATACCAGGGATAATCAGCCGGGATATTAGGATCAGTCCGATATTCACGAATAAAATATCGATTGCCATTCGGCATTATTGTATCGCCCGATATTAATATAGTATAACCGTCACTACCAAGTGAAGAAAACTGCCACTTGTCTCCCACATGCATTGGAAAATAATCAGTGGTATCAAGTTGAGCAATTGTACAACCTGTGAGTATTAAAAATAAAAACAATGTGTTGATAAGTTTCATAACTAATTTCCTTATTATTTTGAAATTGTTTTGTTAACCTTAAACATAAGGTGTAAAAACACCTCCCGTCAAAGATAAATTTACTTATTTACTGTCATCTTGATCGTCGCTGAAAATTTACTTGCATTAAGGCGAAAGAAATAGACACCAGACCCTATACCTTCAGCATTAAATTTCAATTGATGTTGCCCTGCCGGAGTCTCACCATCAAGCAAAATGCAGACTTCTCGTCCGAGGATATCATACACCACACCTTTGGCGAATCCTGCGACGGGTAAAGTGAAACGGATAACAGTTTCAGGGTTGAAGGGGTTTGGGTGGTTTTGAAACAATCCAAATTCAATTGGTGCTTTTGAGGTTTCTGCATCTATTCCTTCTTTTTCTAAAAGGGCACCTTTGACGAGTGTTGTGACTTCTTTGGACGGGTCTGATTCTTTAGACTGAGTATCAAATGCAGTTACATAATAGTAGACAGGATGTTCGTAACCAATACCTCCAGACACCAAATAAGTTTCATTGAGGTCTTCATAACTGTTTGTCGTTACGGAAGTGTAATAATTCCACCCTTGAGCAGAGGTTGTCTTTTTGTAAATCTTGTATCCTGCCAAATCGGATTCACCATTCGCAGGCCAGTTTAGAAGAGGGTGATTAGAACCGCTTTTCGAGATTGTAAGGTTCTGTGGTTTCGAAGGTGATAGGGATATAATTCCCGAAGCACTTGTTGCTACGCTTAGGATGAATTTTTTTGTGCTGTTATCATAACCAATAACTTCAAACCCCACTTCCGGAAGTGTATTGTCTCGTTTTCGGCTTGAAGGATTACTCCATTTGGTAAAAACTGTATTATAACCCGAATTGAAAAAGTCATCCATATCTCCTAATTGATCATTTGACGAATATCGTCTTTGCTTTTTCTTTTCAATATCAGATGTCGTACCTGGAGTGAGTGCCATATAATCATTATAATATTGATTACCAGCCATAGCTCGAATATAATCTCTCTCATCTTGACCATCATTCTCGTTTGGAACAGCCTTGTCGATCAAATCGTCAAGTCTGTCCAAGGGCGTTGAACCTCCTTGAATCACCTGCCAATCCCACCTCCCATCTGCACATTCCATATCAACATCCGACATCGTAGGGTATGCAAAGTTTTCCTCTGAGATATGATAAACCAAGACACCCTTTGTGAAAACATGCTCGTTCCCAAATAATTGTGTGACAAGGAAAGGGTTGGCACTAGAGTAAGAGTTGGTGGAATGATAATTTTCGAGTAAAAAGAACTCTTTTAATTTGCCATCATTGTCATACCTCACTAGAACAAGGACAGAATTATTATTGTTTCCTATAAAAGTTTCGTTAAGTTCAACATAATTCATATCTGATGTTATTATTTGTGGGTCTAACCACCCCAAGCGGTATTTCTCATAGGCATTAAACAATGATGACCGCCGTATCTTGTCATTAAAGAAAAAGAATGGAGATTCCCATAATTATAGGAGGTATCATTGTTATACCTCCCATCAAAATGGCTACCAGTGTTACCATCCACCATCCCAAATTGATAGTGCCCAAGTTCATGTGCTATTATGCTCATAATGCTCTCCGGCCATCTTTTATAGGCGTTAAAGCCTGTTACCCCGCATTCATTACTAATAGCAATTCCATCTTTAACTATAGTTTCACTCAGACCGAGTTCGGCATATCCACCAATACTTTCTTCATCGTTAATTACCCGAAGTCGCGAAAATATAACCATACAGTCCAGTTTCCCATCCCCAGAAGTTCCGGGTTTAGGATTGTAGGGTAAATACTGATGGTTGTATAATTCATTGTTGTCTTTAAATCTCCAGTTATCATATTGTCTGAAGTCAATCAATCCGTCCAAAATATTAATAACTTCTTTAGCAACGGCTCCGTTAGAAGTATACTGGTTATAACTTTTACTGACAGTGATATAGAATACATCACCAATCACTTGGAATTCACCCTCAACCCCTAATCCATTGCCTCCGGAGAACAAATCATAATATTTGGATAAATTGTTGTTTGTATAGATATTGCCGATAGGAATAGACTGATTTAGCAAATTGGCAAATTGTGTGGGAAGAACATTTGGGTCACTCCAAAGACCACCGGGAGAAATTGCGTTATCCCCGGCAAACCGTACAAAAACTATTGGTACCTTCAGAATTCCCTGAGCAGTGATTTCCATACCACCTCTAATGATACCACTGGATTCTATCATGCGAGTGGGAATCACTCCTGTACTTTGATAATTAGCGGGAACATCAGATGATAAATCGATCTCGTATTGACTATAGACTCATGTTGTTAAAATTATCACCAATGTAATGGTAACAAGAAACCCATAAAACTTCATTTTAATACTCCTTTACAAAAATTATTGCTGTTTTTTGCGAAATTAGAAAGTATCCAATCATAGTATCATCTATGCAAAGATAATGAACTGATTTGCCGCCCAAAACAACAAAAGTTTATCCCGTGAATTATATAAATTACTTAAATTATAGTTTAACATAGTCCTATAAAAATCGTTGGTCAAGTCAATTATTTATACCATTCATTTTCCCACGCAAATCCCATATCATTAATGAAAAAATTATCATCGGGGTGTTGTAAAGTAGTTCGATGATACTGACCATCAGAGACAAGATTCGTTCAAATAATATCCTGCATCCAAAAACATCAGCGAATCAAACTGGGCACTAACCTCTGTTGTGCAAACAACTATAATAAGCAGAACTGAAAACGAAACAAATTGAAAAGGGTTATTTGTTAATTTAGACATATAATTTCCTCACACAAAGTTTGTGTTGGTTGATCAAAAAATAGATATTTAGAATGAAAAGTTTTGGGAAGGCACATAAAAATTGGGATACCCGTAAAACCGGGATAGGAGATAAAAAGAGAAGGCAGAAAGTTACCAAACCAAAACGGAGGTGCGGTCTGTTTCCCTGCAGAAAACAAAAATATTTCCCAAGTGTTGATAATAAGCCCGGCTTTAAGAACTATAAACAATGAACTCATGATACCTTTTATTCACAATGAATTGTGCAACATTGAATCAAATCAAAATCCAACGCTCACCTTAATTTTATAACAACATCCGAATAAAAAAAGGTAAAGAGTAATACCTTTTCCCGATTGCATTATAGAAAAATTATTTTTAATTCAGAGAGTTCCAGAATGATTTTTCGAGGGCAGAATAATTGCCTAGTTTACAGGAAAAAATAGCGGCAAAGGTGAAAAGGCTGCCATTTTCCTGACAGCCTCTTTCATCTACAACTTTCAGCTACCGGAAGAACTACATCTTTGCAGAAATCATTTCTTCGGGTCTTACAATTTTATCAAATTGCTCCTCTGTGAGAAGTCCGAGCTCCAATGCAGTTTCCTTGAGAGTTTTGTGTTCTTTATGTGCCTTTTTCGCAATTTTTGCTGCATTATCGTAGCCGATATGAGGATTTAACGAAGTGACCAGCATCAGCGAATTCTCAACATGCTTTTTGATGTTCATAGTGTTGGCTTCAATTCCAACCACACAATGGTCGGTGAAGCTCTCACACGCATCAGAAATCAGCCTGACTGACTGAAGAACATTGTAAATTATCACAGGCTTGAATACATTGAGTTCAAAATTACCCGATGCACCGCCAAAATTGACCGCCACATCATTCCCGAAAACCTGAGCACAAACCATTGTCATTGCCTCGGACTGTGTCGGATTAACTTTTCCCGGCATTATGGAGCTTCCGGGTTCATTCTCCGGAAGGTTCAACTCTCCGATACCCGACCTGGGGCCGCTTCCCAGCCATCTTACATCATTCGCAATCTTCATCAGCGATGCAGCGAGGGTTTTCAATACACCGTGAAGCTCGACCATGGCGTCATGTGCTGCGAGCGATTCAAATTTATTGGGTGCTGTTACAAAAGGAAGCCCTGTCAGTTCGGCAATCTTCGCAGCTCCCTTTACTGCAAATTCGGGGTGAGTGTTTAACCCCGTACCAACAGCGGTGCCACCGAGAGCAAGTTCATAAACAAACGGAAGTGAATTGTTAATTCTCTTTAGTCCGTTGGTCAACTGTTGAGCGTATCCGCTGAATTCCTGTCCGAGTGTCAGAGGTGTGGCATCCATCAGATGGGTTCTGCCAATTTTTATCACATCCTTGAATTCTTCAGATTTTGCTGCGAGAGCGTCGCGAAGTTTTGTAACCATTGGGATGAGTTTTTCATTCACAGCCATTGCTGCTGCAATATGCATCGCAGTCGGAAATGTATCATTTGAAGACTGTGCCTTATTCACATCATCATTCGGATGGATCGGTTTTTTACTCCCGACAACACCTCCTGCAAGTTCGATCGCACGGTTGGCTATCACTTCATTTACATTCATGTTCGACTGTGTTCCGCTGCCCGTCTGCCAAACCACCAATGGGAAATTCCCTTCAAGCTTGCCGTCGATTACCTCCTGAGCCGCTTCTGCGATCAGGGCAGTCTTCTCTTCACTCAAAAGACCAAGTTCTTTGTTTGTCAAAGCAGCAGCTTTTTTCAGAATGCCAAATGCTTTGATCAATTCAGCGGGCATTTTCTCTCCGCCGATCTTAAAATTCATTAAGGATCTTCCCGTTTGTGCTCCGTAATACTTGTCTGCGGGCACCTGAACCTCACCCATGGTGTCGGTTTCAATTCTATGTTCCATTTCACCTCCGAAAAAAAAATATTTGTTTCAACTAAAATATAAGATGATAATCATGTGTCGAACAATTACCTCATTTTTTTCATTTTTTTTCAGAACTTTCTTCATTTTATCTAAATAATGTCTTATATTAAGACACTTAATTAATTGCCACTTTGCTTATTTCCAATATGCCAGCTAACGCGGAGAACTCCAAGATCAGCACTTCCCCAAAACCGGCTCTTACTCTTTTACTCGAGGTAAACGAGGATAAAGGTGCCAAGATTGTTTACAGCGAAGGAAAAGTTTCCCAAAGAGCAGAGGAGATAATCAACTCGCAGGCTGCATCCGTTAAAGACTTTAAAACCTTCTCGTCTCTGATTCAAAAACTGGAGAAAGAATTAAAATTCGTCTCCTCACGAATCAACTCGGTCGACGATCTTAAAACTCCCGGTGCAGCATTCTATGAAGTGGAATTTTCAGCGGTCACAGGACAATATTCCGGATCACAGTCCGGCACAAAAACGGCAGTACCTGGTGATTTACAACAGATGAATGTGGCACCCCGTCTCACCGGATTTTCGCGGACTCTCTCTTTCCATGTGGATACTCCAAATTCGCGAATAACAGAATTGACCGGAGATATCGACTGGTTCTTCTCTCCCGGTTTCAAACCTGAAAATATCTCCGCCACTGCACTGATGAGAAAAGTGCACCCTGCTGACTTCAGGCAATTCAAACTTAAATTAAGAGGTGCTCTACAGGGCGACACTTCTTCAATTAACTACAGAATTTACTCCGACGACCAGCAACTTAAGTATGTAAGACACTTTGTTCATACTGTCACCTCAGGAGGCAGGATTACCGGAATCTCAAACCTGATCGTTGATGTTACAGATGACAAGGAACTGATAGGTAAACTCCGAAGCTCCGAAGAAAAATTAAGAATACTCTTCGAAACCGCTGATGACCTTATTTTTGTCCTCGACCAGACGGGGGGTTTCTCCTCCGTAAATGCACTCGGGGCGCTCTCTCTTGAGTTTCTCCCTGAAGAAATGATCGGGAAGCATTTCATCTCTTTCATCGATGAACCGGAACGGAAAGTGATCGCCATTTCCTTCAAGGAACTGCTGAAGGCTTCCAAACTTGTAACTTTCGAGGCTGCATTCATCACTAAGTTCGGGAAAAGGCTCACTTTTGAAATTAATGCCCGCCCCGTTTACTCACAAAAAAACCGGTTCGACGGGATTGTGGGTATCGGTCGAAATGTAACATCCCGAATCCATGATCATGAGATGATGAATGACCTTAACAATAAGCTCATCGAAGCCAACCGGATTATCTCCATTGAACGGGATCGTGTAAAACAAAGAATCTCCGTACTCGAGGAACTGAATCATCTTAAAAGTGAATTCGTCGCCAACATCTCACACGAACTTAGAACACCTCTCGCTTCCATCATCGGTTTTTCCGAAACCATCGACTCTGATACCGATATGCCGGAATCAGTAAGAATCGACTTCAACAAAATCATTCTTACCGAATCTAAACGGCTTGCTGATCTGATAAACGATGTTCTTGATATCTCAAAACTTGAGGGCGGGAAGGTAGTGCTTGACAAATCTGATTTCGACCCGATCGACCTCATTACCGAGGCAGTGTCTGAGTTCAGAAAAAATGCCGATGAAAAATCCATCACCATTCTTGAGGAATATCCCGATGTTCCTGTGATAATAAATGCTGACAAAGAAAGATTGACACAGGTTTTCGAAAACATTATCAGTAATGCTGTTAAGTTTACCAATCCCGGCGGCAGAATCACAATTTTTGTCCGGTTAAGAAAAAATGAACTGGAAGCCATAATCAGCGATACCGGAGTCGGGATTCCTAAAAAAGATTTACCTTATATCTTCCAAAAATTCTATAAGGTCTCGAGAACTGACAACTCGCTGCCGGGTTCAGGACTCGGACTCGCCCTCGTGAAGCAAATAATAGATCTGCACAAAGGATATATTAATCTGAAAAGTGAAGAAAACAACGGAACCACGGTAATCATCAAATTACAACTAAATCCTAAGAGGTATTCCAACAATGGATAAATTGATATTTGTTGTCGACGACCAGGCACCGATTTTAAGGTTGCTCACCTATTGGGTTAGCGAAAAATGGAATTACAAAGTAAAAACCTTTGATAATGCCGAAGAGATGCTCGCTTCACTTTCGATGAAACCTGATCTCATTCTTCTCGATATTATGCTTCCCGGAATCAGCGGAATTGAAGCCCTCGCAGAGGTGAAAAAATTCGATTCAAAACTTCCGGTTATTATACTTTCCGCACAAGGAAGGGTGGATGTGGCGCTTGAAGCCCTCAGAATTGGTGCTTACGACTATTTCCCGAAACCGATTGATACCCAAAGACTTGAACCTGCGATCAGAAATGCCCTCAAAAATTATGACCTTGAAAAAGAACTCGAGAAAGTCAGAGAAAATGTAACCCAGACTTACAGCTTCAGCAATATTATCTCTGCCGACGGCAAGATGCAGGATGTCTTCAAAATGGTCACTAAAGTCCTCGATAACGACATCACCGTGCTTATCCATGGTGAAAGCGGTACGGGGAAGGAACTTATTGCCAAAGCAATTCATTACAACGGCATCAGAAAATCCTACCCTTTTGTTGTAGTAAACTGTGCCTCCATACCCCGCGATTTGATGGAAAGCGAACTCTTCGGTCACGAAAAAGGCTCTTTCACCGGAGCTCACCAAAGAAAAATGGGGAAATTTGAACTTGCAAACAAAGGAACAATCTTCCTCGATGAAGTTGGTGAAATGGATATATCTCTCCAGTCCAAACTTCTTCGCGTTATTCAGCAAAAGGAATTTGAAAGAGTCGGCGGTACCGAAACAATTAAATGCGATGTCAGAATTATTTCCGCTACCAACCGTGATTTGAAACATGCTGTTGAAAACAAGGAATTCCGTGAAGACCTTTTTTACAGATTGAATTCATTCCCGATCAATCTTCCTCCCCTCAGAGCCAGAAAAGGGGATATTATAGTGCTGGCTGAGCATTTTCTGCAACACTTCAACCGTAAACTCGATAAAAAATGCCTCGGCTTTACTCCAAAGGCATTAAAACTTCTTTTCGATTATGACTGGCCCGGTAATGTGAGAGAAATGGAAAACACCATCGAACGCTGCCTGATCCTCACAGAAAATGATACCATTGATGTTGAAGACCTGCCGATGCATATCAGATCGGCAACACCATCGGTCGAGGAGTCGAGCGTCGAAAAATTCCTGAATTCCCCGGTCGTGCTTCCCTTCGAAAAAATAAAGGAGGAAGCAATCAGACATGCACTCAAAGTGACAAAAGGGAATATATTAGAAGCAGCAAAAAAATTGAAGTTGGGAAGAGCTACTATCTACCGCCTTATGAGCAGATACAGAATCAATCCCGAACAACCCTGAAACAATTAAATAAAGGAGTTATAAATGAACTTTAAAGTCGAAAAAAATGGTGATGTTGTCGTTGTTGCCGTAGCACTTCAGAGAGCAACACTAAACGAAGCTGAAGAATTTAAAAAAATACTCCTCGGTCAAATCGACCTTGGAAGCAAAAAATTAATCGTCGACCTCTCGGTTTGTGAATTTATCGATTCTACTTTCCTTGGTGCCCTCGTAGTAACACTTAAAAAAATCACCCAGCATCATGGCGACCTTAAACTCGTTGGATTTCAACCCGCAGTCCAGTCGATGTTTGAGTTAACCAGGATGTATAGAATTTTTGAAGCTTTCAATAACACACCGGATGCAATAAAGAGCTTTAGCTGATATAATGCCTGAACCTGAGAAAACCTTTAAAGCCAGAATTCTACTGGTCGACGACGATACTTCACTCTCCAGACTGTTTCAATACAGCCTGAACAAGGAGGGATTCGACTGCCAGACCGCCTCCAATGGTCTCGAAGGTTTCCACAAAGCCAGACAGATTTTGCCTGATCTCATCATATCAGATATCATGATGCCGAATCTGAACGGGTTTGAGTTCCGGAAAATGGTGCTCGAAGATCCGTTGGTGCAGAAGATTCCGTTCATTTTCCTCACCGCCAAATCGGGGGAAGATGATATCCTCGAAGGGTATGATCTCGGAATTTCCGACTATGTTGTGAAAACTTCAGGTCCGAAAGTTCTGGTGGCAAAGGTTAATGCTCTTTTAAAAGACCTCGAGAAAGAGAGAGAAAAAGCTGTCTCTGAAATTCACAAGGCGGCGGACAACATAAGTCTGAAGGTGGTGCCTGACTCCCCTCCCGCAATCGAGGGATACTCTCTCGCTCACTGGCATCAACCCTTTGGTGGTGTCCCGGGAGGCGATTTCATCGACTACTTCGATGTGGACAGCGAAAAAACCGTCCTTATACTCGGCGATGTCATGGGTAAGAAGTGGGGTGCCTGGTATTTTGCCGTTGCTTACGCAGGTTATATAAGGAGTGCAGTCCGCGTCATTTTACAGAATTCAAAGGAACTTTCTGCCAGCTCAATTCTGAGGGAAGTAAATCTTTCAATTTACCATGATAACAAGATTTCAGATGTATTTGCCACCTTGTCGATCGTTCTGCTGAATAAAAAAACCGGTATCGTAAACTACTCAGGTGCAGGAGATCTTCCGATGGTCTGGTACGATTCATATAAAAGACAGGCTCAGTTTTTTCAGTGTAATGGCTTGCTCCTCGGATTTGCAGAAAACGGCGAGTACGATGAAACCTCCGTTACCCTCTCACCCGGCGATTCTGTTTTCCTCTATACCGACGGCATCACAGAAGCGAGCGATCCGACCGGAATTCAGTTTGGCAAGGAGAACCTTCTCAAACTTATTGAACTTATTCCTGCCCATCTCGATCCGGTTACATTCATTAAAAACAGGATGAATGAATACACCAATATGAAATTCGATGATGATGTCAGCGTCATCGCCCTAAAAAAGAATTAAGGGAATCACCGTTTTGCAGTTTTTCTGTCACCGCCGTCAATTTTTTAACTATACATTTCATTAATTTTTTTGGTTTACAGCCCAATGAAAAAAATTTTCACACTCTGTATCTTTCTACTGACCCTGACCTCACTCAACCACTCCCAGGAAATATTCAAGAAAGTAAAAATATTCCCAAACGACCTTAAAAGCGATATCGAACTTCTAAGAAGTTATAATGTGATTATTGATGAAGCTTTTATGGGGAAAGACAACTCACTCTCTGTTTTCCTCTCTGCCAAGGATGTGGAAAATCTCCAAAAATCAGGTATCCGTTATGAAATACTAATAGATGACTGGAATGATTATTACAAAAATCTCCCCGTGCTTACCGAAGAGGAAAAACTTCAGGTTATTCAGTCGAGCAAAGAATCCTACGGAGTTGAAGGTCTGGGTTACGGTTCGATGGGTGGATACTACACTTATGCCGAAATAAATGCCCAACTCGACACTATGAGGGCAAGATTCCCGAACCTCATCACTGTAAAGTCAAGCATAGGCGCCACCGGTGAAGGAAGACAAATATATGCGGTAAAAATTTCCGATAACCCGGATGTCACGGAAAATGAACCGAGAGCCATCTACACCGCACTTACTCACGCCAGAGAACCTGCAGGTATGATGAGTGTAATCTACTATATGTATTATCTTCTTGAAAACTACAATACAAATCCTTCCGTAAAATACCTTGTTGACAATCGTGAAATCTGGTTTATCCCCTGCTTAAACCCTGATGGATACGAATACAACCGGTCAACAAACCCATCGGGAGGTGGACAATGGCGGAAAAACAGAAGCCTCAACAGCGGTTCTTACGGTGTTGATCTAAACAGAAATTTTGGTCCCTATACCTACTGGAATTCTCCGAACGGGGGCTCGAGTACAACCCCTTCTGCCATCGATTACAGAGGTCCCTCCGAGTTCTCGGAACTTGAATCACAGGGATACAGGAACTTTGTTATCGGTAAAAACTTCAGGACAGCCCTTAATTATCACACTTACAGCAATCTGCTGATATATCCCTACGGCTGCTGGACTTACCTGGCTCCTGACTCCACAATCTTTATCGAATTTGCCTCAGACATGGTCGCAATGAATGGATATTCACCCGGAACAGCCTGGCAGCTTCTCTATCCTGTGCGGGGAAGTTCCGACGATTTTCTCTATGATGGTGATATCGAAAACAATGGTAAAATCTTCGCAATGACTCCCGAAGTCGGCGGTGACGCCGATGGATTTTGGCCCCCCCAGTCCAGAATATTCCCTCTTGCAATTGAAAACCTTAAGCCAAATCTCTACTATACCTGGGTGGCTGGTGATTTCGTGAGCCTCTCAAACTACCAGTTGAACCGCCAGTATATTTCACCCGGCGACCAGGTTGAAATGAGTGTCACAATGAAAAACAAGGGACTTTCAGGTGCGGATAATATCACCGTAACTCTTGAACCGATATCGGGTTTTGTATCTGTCGGCAACGGGACGATAAACATTCCGACCATCCCTTCACGAGGTACATTCACAACTTCAACTCCTCTTTCGTTTGCGGTTTCACCCTTTGCACCCGTTGATACACTCTGCAAGTTGAGACTTGTCACTTCGAAAAATGGTGTTACCATGGGAATTGATACAATTGGTTTTGTTACAGGCGTTCCTCAGTTTGTATTTAATGACACCACAAATAACCCGTTAACTCTCTGGACAATAACCGCTACACCGTCCACTCCAAAATGGGAAGCCACAACTACATCTTTTAATTCCGCTCCTGTTTCATATACAGATTCCAAAACCGGGAATTATGCAAGTAATGCCACAGTGACAATTGCAACGACAAATCAAATCAATCTTACCGGTTATGCAAATCCCAAACTCTCCTTCTTTACGAAGTGGGATATCGAAACCCAATGGGATTGTGGTGTTGTGATGATCTCGACTGATAACGGCACCACTTGGTCTGCTCTCGCAGGATCATTGTCGAAACCCGCATCAGGGAGCGGTAAGCAGGTTCCTGCCGGCATGCCAATCTATGACGGCACTTCCTCCAACTGGAAAAGGGAAGAAATAAATCTTTCCGCCTATGCAAACAAATCAGTAAAAATAAAATTCGAACTGAGAACAGACATCTCTCTCGTGAAAGACGGCTGGTACATCGATGATATCGGTATCTATGTATTTTCTGCACTCCCTGTTGAGCTTGCCGCTTTCACGGCTTCGAAAGAAGGTGATTTCGTAAATCTGAAGTGGACAACCGCTTCCGAACTCAATAACAAGGGTTTTGAAGTGCAAAGGTCTGTCGATGGCTCTGCCTGGATTAATGCAGGTTTTGTCACCGGAGCAGGTACCAAAGAATCGCCTTCGGAATATTCTTTCACTGACAGAATTACTGCTTCAGGTTTAATCTCCTACAGACTGAAACAGACCGATTTCGACGGAACATACAAATTTTTCGGTCCTGTCGAAGTGGAGTCGGATGTGGCTCGATCATTCTCTTTGCAGCAAAATTACCCTAACCCGTTCAATCCTGAAACTGTGATTTCCTACAGCACAGCCGTTGACGGAATGGTTACAATAAGCGTTTATGATATTCTCGGGAAAAAAGTTGCAACTTTGGTGAACGAATCACAGAAGGCAGGAAGTCATCAGGTTAGTTTTAAACCCGTAGACCTCGTATCGGGAATCTATTTCTACGAAATGGTTACCCCTGGATTTTCAAAAAAGCTTAAAATGCTCTATTTGAAATAACCACAGCATTTTTGAAGAGAAGAAGTGATTTATCCGTGAATTGAATTACTTCTTCTCTTCCTTTCTGGACATATACTTCCACGAATCGTCCAGGACCTTAAAGCCGTATTTTACATACAATCCGTGTGCATCCCTGGTGGCAAGAAGGAATCTGCACCCTTTTATCCCCGGGTATGCAAGAATAAACTCCATCAGTAATTTTGACAGTCCCTTCCCGCGATGCTCCTCAAGAATGAAAACATCCGCAAGATATGCGAATCTGGCAAAATCAGTTACTACCCGCGAAAAACCAACCATTTCATCATTAAACAGTATACTGAAGCAGAGGGAATTTTTAATTGCTCTTATGGATGTCTCCGGCGGTATGTCACTTGCCCAGTAACTTCTCTTTAAGTAACCGATGACCACTGCGTAGTCCACTTTTTCGCTGTCAGTGGTAAAAGTGTATTCTCCAAAAGATTTTTCCCGTACCATAAAGCTAACCTTCCTTTATTCTTGCAACTGTCTTTGGATCATTCAATTCTCTTTTAGCATCCAGTGCAATCCAGTTCAGTTTTTCTCCGTCAGAAAGTATCCTCTCGCATGTGATAAGAGCATGCTGCCTGAGTGTCTTATTCTTCTTTCCGATCTGCCTGATCGCCCAGTTTACAGCCTTCTTTACAAAGTTCCTTTTGTCACTTGCTCCATCATAGAGGTCGTCAAGCCAGTCGATAAAAAGTGAGTTCGGCAGCTTTTTGCCATGGACAGCCAGCACCGCCATAAGAACAAAACCCTGCCGGCGTCTGAATTCCTCGTCACTTCCAATCCACTCGTTTACCTTCTGAATTACCCAGTCACATTTTCGAAAAAGGTAGATGGCTGCCCCGTCGGTCAAATCCCAGGAAAGCATCTCGGGCATCCACTCCTCGGCGTCATCGACAGTGAATTTTTTAGGATCTGCAATCATAAATGAAAGAATTCTCGCATCATGGTTTCCGGTTCTCCAAAGGGCGAGCGACAATTCATGATCTTTTTTTATCTTTTTTGCAATCGACTTAATTCCGGGAAGCGGGACACCGAAGGAAGAGACAGCTCTAATGCCAAACCTTGCTCTTCCTTCTCTAACATCTTCCCTGCCAAAAGCCTCCAGCTCAGAAAGTACTTCTTCTGTTGTCATTTTCTTCTGTGATTGTCAAATTTATCGAAAAGACCTCCATACAGGAGATCGGTTGCCTGTGCCCCGGTAAGCAGATCATGAGGGAAACCCGGCTCTATCGCGGTAAGATTGTCAAGTTCCTTCATAAATTCCGCAGGGATCTCAAAATCAAGACAGCCAAGACTGTCAACTATCTGCTCTTCTTTTCTGGCTCCTATCACGGGAATAATTCTGTAGCGGTTTTGCCTGTGCCAGTTCATCGCCACCTGGGTCGCTGATACCCCAAGTTTACCGGCTATTTCCACGACTTTTCTTGTGATCTCATTACTTTTATCACTTCTCCTTACGCTTCCGGATTTTATTCTCCCCTCGGCACCCGGGTCCTGAAGATATTTGCCTGAAAGTACTCCACCGGCAATGGGAGCCCAAGAAGTACAGGTGATGTCATAATGTTCACACATCGGCAAAAGGTCTCTCTCTGCATCCCTTTTCAGCAGATTATACTCGGCTTGAAGTGCAACAAACTGCGACCAACCCTTCAACTCAGCCATCACCTGTGCGGCTGAAACCACCCAGGCAGGTGTATCTGAGATAGCGACATAGGTAACCTTGCCCATCCTGACAAGATCATCCAAACCACGCAACACTTCATCCACAGGGGTTGTAAAATCCCACATGTGGACATATAAAATGTCGATATAATCAGTTCCGAGCCTCTTCAGACTACCTTCAACTGACCTGAACATGTTTTTCCTGCTGTTGCCTGCGTCATTCAAATCCCCTCTTTTGGTATAGAGGCTGTATTTGGTGGCAACCACAAATTTGTCCCGTTCACTCCCCATGAATTCAGCAAGATATCTCTCACTTGTCCCCTCTGTATACCGGTTCGCTGTATCGATAAAATTGCCCCCCGCCTCCGCATATCTGTCAAAAACCTTCCTGCTCTCCTCTTTATCAGCTCCCGATCCCCACTCCGTTCCAAATGACATGGCACCCAGACATAACTCCGAAACCTTTACACCGGATCTTCCCAGCAATTTGTATCTCATCTTCTTTTCTCTCAAATATTTATTAAAAAATCTGTGAAATATACAAAAGTTTACCAACAGGTTTGTAACCGGGGAGAAAAATCTCCATTCCCCTGCTTTCACAACTTAAAAGGTTATATTTGGTTTCAGTTTTATTTATTCTATACAGGTTTATCCATGAAGCAGACATTTGCTTTACTATTGTTATTTATTGCTGTTTCCACTAATTTGATGGCTCAAAACCCCGTCCGTGTTAAGATAAACGAGGTGATGGCATCCAACACAAATACTATCCGCGACCCCCAGTTTAATGAATTTGGCGACTGGGTCGAACTTTACAACCCTGACTCGATTGCTGTTGACATTTCGGGGTACTTCCTGACCGACATTTTTAGCGAGCCACAGAAGTGGCAGTTGCCTGCTTCAGGTGTTATTATCCCCGCAAACGGATTTTTAATTATCTGGTGCGATGATCATAATACCGGCTTGCACGCCAATTTTAAGCTGACCGCAAGTGGCGAAATGGTGGGACTCTTCGGACCCAATTCTCTAATGATTGATACGATGCGTTTTGGAACTCAAACGAGTGATATCTCTTACGGCAGATTTCCCGATGGCGAGAACAACTGGTATACTTTCTACCCCGCAACCCCCGGCACCATCAATTTTGAGTCAAACATAACAGCCCGCTGTCCCGATCCGGAATTTACTCTCAACGGAGGTTTCTTCCCTTCTCCTGTCAGTGTTTCTTTATCCACCTCAATGGCAGGAAGCGAAATCAGATACACGACAGACGGCTCCGAACCAAAAGCAAATTCGCGGCTCTACTCTTCTCCTGTTCAACTCGACTCAACGACCGTTATCAGGGCAAAGACTTTCAAACTGCAAAGCCTCCCTTCAAAGACTGTAACCAACACATATTTTATTAATGTAACCACCGATCTCCCTGTTTTTTCCCTCTCTACCGACCCGGCAAATTTCTTCAGCGACACGGCGGGTATCTATGTACAGGGAACCAACGGCATCACTGCTTATTGCTCCTCAGGTCCCAGAAACTGGAATCAGGATTGGGAACGGCCTGTCTCCCTCGAATTTTACGAGGCTGATAAATCACGGGCTTTTAAAGTAAATGCCGGAGTCAAAATTTATGGCGGATGTACACGGCTCTATCCCGAAAAATCACTTGCAGTTTACATGAGGGATAAATATGGCGATTCTAAAATCCGTTATAAAGTGTTTAAAGATTCCTATCTCTATGAATTCAACAATCTGGTTCTTAGAAATGCCGGACAGGACTGGTACCGCACGATGGTAAGGGAGGGAATGATTTCTTCCCTCATCAAAGGCAGGATGAACATCGACCAGCAGGAATACAGACCCTCCATTCTTTTTATTAACGGCAGATACTGGGGAATCCATAATATCCGCGAAAAGCTGAACGAACATTATATAGAATATCACTATAATGTCGCGGAAGCCGACCTCGATCTGATCGAGTATTCGAAAGTGGCAGATGTAAGCACAGGCGATTCAGTAGCTTATTACGAAATGTACAACTTCCTGAAAAACAACGACCTTGCTGTACCTGCCAACTATGAACACGCAAAATCAATTATAGATATCGACTCTTATATCGATTACAATGTGGCGGAAATATTTGGTGCTAACGGTGACTGGCCCGCAAACAATGTTAAATTGTGGCGCGAACGGAAACCGGGTGCAAAGTGGAGATGGCTTCTTTATGATCTTGATTTTTGCTACAACGGAAACTCTCAGGGAATGTATAACACAAATACTTTGAGATATGCACTCGATACCACAAATACCATTTCCACAAATCCCCCTTGGGCTACTTTAATTTTCAGACGCCTGATGATGAACCCGGAATTCAAAAATGAGTTCATTCAGAGAATGGCGGCTCACATCAGTACCACTTTTGAAACTTCCCGTTCATTGTCCGTGCTCGACAGTATCCGTGGCCTCCTCGTGAATGAAATGCCAAAACACAAGGTTCGCTGGCCCAATTCCATCTCTTTCGGAGCAACATGGGATGTTCAGATCGACCTCATTCGCGAATTTATAAACCTCAGACCGGGATCGATGCGACAGTTCTTTTATGACAGATTTGGACTCCCCGGCTCTTTTTCAGTTCATCTCACATCAAATGATTCAACAGCCGGGAAAGTAATTGCCCACACAGTACCGATGAAGTGGAATGCCAAACCCGTCTTTTTTAAAGGGGTACCACTCAAGTTGAGAGCTCTGCCAAATGCGGGTTACCGGTTCGTCAGATGGGAAGGATTTGTGAATGAAACTACTGAAAAGATTGAGATTCTCCCAACAGCGAATATTACACTCAAAGCAATTTTTGAGCCCTGGACACCGCCCGATTCACAACTGGTGATAAATGAAATAAATTATAAAAGCAATTCACTTTACGATACAGGTGACTGGATAGAGATATTCAATCCTGCAAGGCAGGCTGTTAATCTCTCCGGCTACAAGGTCAAAGACTCGGGTGAAGGAAATGAATTCATACTTCCGGAGGGTTCAATAATCCCGCCGGCTGGCTACCTGACTGTATGTGAGGATTCTGTAAAATTTAAGTTTTTCCACCCTTCGGCAGTGAATTATAAAGGAAATTTCCCGTTTGGTCTATCGAGTGATGGTGAGACTGTCTTCCTTCTGGATCCGTTAGACAATCTTGTAGACAGTGTAAAATACGGCATCGCAGACCCGTGGGACCCCAAAGCGAACGGTGACGGTTATTCACTCGCACTGGTCAATCCGACACTCGACAATACCCTCGCTTCATCATGGAGAACCGGTAAAAGACTGGGAACCCCTTCTGCCCAGAATGATGTATACACAGGCATATTGAAAACTTCTGATCTCCCTTCCGATTTTAGCCTCAGTCAGAATTTCCCCAATCCATTCAACCCGGAAACTAAAATTCTGGTCACACTTCCGTGGAAAGGTGAATTGAAGTTGAAAATTTTTGATGTGCTCGGGAATGAGGTTGGTGTACTTGCAAACGGTGAATTTGACGCCGGAACTTATGAATTTATTTTCGATGCCACCGGGTTGCCCAGTGGCATCTACTTCTATCAAATGTCGGCAGGAAGATTTAACTCTGTTAAGAAAATGGTTGTCCTCAAGTAAGAGGGCAACCTGCTCAGAGAGACAGGTTTCCAGTCGCCTTGTCGCATGCGGCTATAAGTGTCTGACGGGTGAATGGCTTTGAAATGTAGTCGTTACACCCTGCTTTCAGGAATATCTCCCTGTCGCCAACCATTGCATACGCAGTGACTGCGATTACCGGAACATCCTTGTAGTCAGGCATCTTTTTCAGTTCATCGAGAACCTGAAAACCTGTGACTCCTTTCCCGAGATTAATGTCCAAAAGAATCAAAGAATACCTGTTCTTTTTTATCATTTCCAGGGCTTCCTGGATTGTACCCGCTGAATCAACATTATAATTATCTCTCAGGAAAGCTCTTGAAACATCTATTGTAACTTCATCATCATCAATTATGATGATATTCTCCTTTTCCCTCATGGCTACAACACTCACTCCTTTTTTTGATGAATTGACTATGTCATCTTTTTCTGTTAGTATTGTCTCTCCGATTGCTTTGTCAACCGGAAGTTTGAATGTAAATATGGAACCGAAGCCCAACCTGCTTGAGACAGAGACGGTCCCGCCCATAATTTTTATAAATTTCTTTGTCAGCGATAAACCAAGCCCGGAGCCCTCATAACCGCGTCCCCAACCCTCACTCGCCTGTCTGAACTCCTCCCAGATCAGAGTCTGATCCTTTTCTGAAATGCCGATTCCGGTGTCTCTTACCTGCACCGTCAGCCATTTTTGACTCTCTGACTCCTCTTCGCCTGCGAATATTTCGACCTCACCTTTGTGAGTAAATTTGATGGCATTATCCACCAGATTACTCAAAATCTGGTCGAACAACCTGGCGTCCACCCTGCACATCAAATCTGAATGATCCGTTTTTACCCCTATTCGCAAGCCCTTGTTCCTTGCAGCGGCTTCGTATCGGCGGACGACCTCCTGAACCAGGCCTGTTATATCCAAAACAGTATAATTCAATTCTGTTTTCCCCGACTCAATTCTTGAAAGATCAAGGATAAGATTCAGGGTTTGCATTAATCTTGTGGCTGAGTTAAAAATTATCGAACCGATGTGTCTCGATTCCTCGCTGAATTCGGGCTCCATCATCATTTCGGAGTATCCGATTATCCCGATCATCGGGGTTCTGAGTTCGTGACTCATGTTAGCAAGGAAATTGGATTTCAGCTTGTTGGCTTCCTCTGCCTTTTCCTTAGCTTCTATCAACTCCATCTCTGCCTTTTTTCTTTCAGTCAGATCCTGAGCAAGCCCGATAACCGCGTCCTGATCGTAAAAGGTACCCTTATAAAATTTTAGTAGCTTCGGAAAAACATCTCCATTGCTCCTGAGACCCCAAAACTCCAGTTCCTGAGGCTCTCCTTCAAATGTTTTGCTCAATTTCTCTTTTAGCAATGCAAGGTCATTCTGTTCCGGGGCTGAAAGAAAATCGAGTTTTTTCCCGATCAACTCTTCCCGAGGGTAGCCGTACATTTTTGATGCACCCCTGTTTACATCGAGGAATTCTCCACCGCAGTTTTGCACAAAAATGGCTTCATCTACGGTATCAAAAAGTCCCCTGAAGCTTTTCTCCCTTTCAGCAAGCGCTTTTAAAGTAAGATTGTGTTTCTCTCCCGCAATCAACATCCAACCGAGGAGCATTTCGCCAACAGGATAAATGAGAAGTACCGGAATGCCGATTTTTGCAATCGTTGACATTCTTGTTGCATCTGGCAACAGTATCGTGCAAGCCATCATACCGATATGAACGAGAAGCCCGAAGAGATACAACTCACCCAGGGAAAGTCTAATAAGGTTGTCTTTTCTTACCTGCCTCCATATTAATCCGATGGTTCCTGTTACTATTACGACTGCCACACCCATGGTCGCCCCATCACCACCCATACTTATTCTGTAAAGGGCAAGCATCACCATCCCGATAACAGTGGGAATGGTGCCAAAAAACAAGCCTGCAAAGGATATCAACACTGAACGGGTATCAAAAACAACTCCCTCAGACAGTACCCAGGTCGTTCCCATCAGCGCAATCCCGATGGCACCTGTGAATATTCCGATTAGTATTTGTTTGACATACCTGTTCGGAATAAAACTCAAACCCCGGATCAAATTATAGATTAAACCGAGTGCCACAAGCAGTGCGGTATTTTGAACCAGTCCAAGGAAAATGGAATTTCCCATTAATTATGTTCCGGCAGCATGAAAGGGTGCTTTCTTAACAAATTGTTCGCAAAAAACTTATCGTCCCTTGCGGAATATACTAAATTATTTAAATATTATTCCAGGTTAACAGGATTTACAATGATATTTTAGAGTTGAGAATATCTGCCAGAATTGGTTTTAATCCTGAAAAGAAAAATTCCACTGCAATAACCATGACAATAAGTCCCATTAATCTCATCAAAACATTGTTACCGGTTTCACCGAGTAGATTTATGATTTTCGAAGAACTTAATAAAATGATCCAGGTAAGAAGGAGAACAAGGACTATGACCAGCACGAGTACTGCCTTCATCTCTATCGTGACTGCCTGTTCCATCAGAACGATTGATGTAGTGATAGCGCCGGGTCCGGTAATCATGGGTATGGCAAGCGGTGTAATTGAAATGTCGTTGACATAGCTTCGAATTTCAGATTCTTTTATTTTTACTGTGACAAGACGGGCTTGAAGCATGTCCATCCCCATCATAAAGAAAATGACTCCACCTACCACTCTGAAACTGTTCACCGATATTCCGAAAAATTTAAACAACAACTGCCCTGAAAATGCAAAAAGCAACAATGTTATCAATGCTGCTATCGATGCTTTCTTTGCCGTCCGCGCCCTGTTTTTCTCATCAAGCGATGCTGTCATTGTCATAAAGACAGGCATCGTGGCAACAGGATTTATCAGCGTAAAAAATGCCACAAAACTAAGTATTCCAAATTGAATCAGTTCGTTCATGCTTCTGTAAAATTGTTATAAAACAAGCCAAATATAAGCATAAAACAGTTAGAAGAGACAGTTGAGTGACCTGAATACCGCCTCCCTTGAAAACCGCAAATTATTATCTATTTTGAGTATAAAAAAATACCCTCTGCGGAATTGATTATTTTCAGTTTTTTGTGTAAATTGAAATCGTATTTAATAGTAATATGCCATTCCCCATTAATTATTGAACTTATGAAACTTTTCTACTTTGCGGCATTGGTGCTAACACTGCTTATGATGTCAGGATGCGATTTTCCCTTCCCGAAAGAGGAGAAAACCACTCTTCCCAAGGGGCTTGACGCACATACAGAAAAACTGGGAACGGCCTTTCACAAACCGGGCTTCAAGGACCCGTTTTCACCCGTTTCAGGGTGCAGCAGTGGCTCCTGCCATCAGTCGAACCTGAAAGGAGGTGCCGCATTCATAGATGGGAAAGACAGAATTGCACCATCCTGCTACCAGTGTCATGGAGAAAAATGGAATGAAGATTAAAACTGTTTTATTCGCATCTCTTTTATTTTTAGCACTCCTTTTTGCCGGTTGCGCAACAGTGAAGCCCTGGGAAAAAGGATTGCTAGGTGACCCGGTCATGATGATTGATTCGAATCCCCTTGAGAAGGGAATTTTTGAACATCATCTCGATTATCGTGAGGGGTCAGTCGGTGGCACGGGAGCACAGAGCGGAGGCTGCGGTTGTGGTTAGAGCTTTAATTATCTCCCTACTCCTGGTTACTCTCTCATTTTGCCAGAATCTGCCCGAAAGCGATTTGCAAGTCAATCTGAACGGTTATTTCGATAATTTTGGAGTATTCGTCGCCTATCCCGTTATTTCTGTTACAAAACAGATTGGTGCCACCACCTCAATCAACGGACGGTACCTTGTCGACATGATTTCCGCTGCATCAATGAAAAGTCTTTTCAGAGTGGACGGTGTCACTTCCGCTTCCAGAAGAACCGAAGGCGGGGGCAAATTCCCTGACGAAATAAGACATGAATTTACAGGTGGCGTCACTCAACTTTTTGGCGAAGTAAAAGCATCACTGAATGCGATCTATTCCACCGAGCACGATTACTATTCCAGAACCATTGCGGCCGACATTTCACTCCCTTTTGCATTAAAAAACACTATTATATCTTTGGGTGTTGTAAAGAGCTGGGATATTGTCGCTCCTGATAACAGAGACTGGCAAAAGGATAAAAATGTTATTTCCCTAAGTGCAGGACTTACTCAAAACATTTCACCCGCATGGGTAATGCAGATGAACCTTTGGTATTCAAACAATACCGGTTTCCTGAATGACGCCTATCAGGTGGTTGCCATTAATGAACTGGGCAGGGTGCGATTTTACTCCCCTGCTTATCCCGATTCAAGAGACAGACGGGCCGCAAGTCTGCGAACAGTCTTTTCTCTCGATGAACTCTCGTCACTTCAACTGGGCTACAGATATTACTGGGACACTTGGGATATTTCGTCGAATACTGCAAACATCCTGTATCAGAGACACCTCAGCAAAAATATAAGAGCGGCTTTGGGATGGAGAATCTACAATCAGACCAAGGCATATTTTTTCCTGCCGGAATATTCCGGACCCGTCGAACTGATGGCTGTCGATTCAAAACTTAATGAATCAGTGAGCAATGAGTTTGAATTGAGCTTTAAATTTGCAAGTGACATCTTTAAAAACATACCTCTGCTCAACTCGATTATGAAAGAGACAGCAGAGCTTTCGGTCGGACTCAATTTTTATATGAGAAATACTTCCACGCCTGACTGGCACAGCCGCTACAGAATGCTCTATGCATATATTTTCACACTCGGTTATAAATACAATTTTTAATTTCGGAGCATCATATTCATGAAAAGAAGAGATTTTATCAAAACGGGAGCATTATTGGCGGGAGCACTTTCACTCCCTTCGATTGCAAAAAGCTTCACACCGGCGGAGCTTGTGACAGGATCATCCCTCGCCATTATTACAAATGACGCCGATGCGGCAGCAGCTCTGGCTCAGTCCTTCTTCGCAAAAACCGGAGCATCTGAAAGACTGAAGTACGAGGAATTCGACCTCACTGGAGAGTTTCTTGGTGATATAGTTTTCGTCGACAAGGGAAAACTTGTCAACTTCCGTTCGGAGCATGATCAGAAATCGGGACTCCTGGCGGAAATATCATCCAAACTCGGCTTGCCTGCAAAATTGACAAATCCAAAATTTGTAAGATTTCTCTCTGTTGCCGATACTTCAGACGAAAATAAATCGATCCGGATTTTTAGCAACAATTCCCTCGTTAAAGAAATTAAACTAAACAATGAACTTGTTACATTCAGTGTTGAAGGTGCACAAGGGGCTTCAGAGTTCCAACTCTCAAA
The DNA here is from genome assembly GCA_020161395.1 of Bacteroidota bacterium. Lineage (NCBI taxonomy): Bacteria > Pseudomonadati > Bacteroidota > Bacteroidota bacterium. Next base: position 148,054 of record JAIUOE010000008.1, on the reverse strand, counting down.
AGCCGGTATTAAAGTTGTTGGAGCGCCCTGTGGTCACAAAACATGTATGAAACTGGGAACCGCCTCCATCGCCGGTGAATCCCTGGTCTGCATTCCCAACAGAGTAAGAGCCGTTGTTTACGGAGCACAGAGCAGTCTGTTTGATGCCATTTCGCATTAGTTTTTTATTATGGATGGGAGCATGCTCCCTGTTGGCTCAGGATACGACCCTCCTATACGAGGTGAATGCCTCAAAAAATCTTATCGGGACTGTAGTAGATGTTAAGGTGTTCGCCGGTGATATTCAAAAAGCAAAAAAATCTTTGTATCTCGCTTTCCGTGAAATCGAAAGAATCGATTCACTTCTTGCGTGGCAGATTCCCTCTTCTGAAATTTCCAGAATCAATGATGCTGCCGGTAAAGCACCAGTCAAAATATCGTTTGAAACCTTTTCCATTTTAAAACGCTCGGTTCAATACTCTGTTCTATCTTCAGGTATTTTTGATGTCACAATCGGACCTCTTACGCAACTCTGGGGTTTTAACGGAGACGAAGAACCCTCAGATGTTCCACAGGTAAACAAAATAGACTCCTGCAAACAGCTTGTAAATTTCAGGAACCTGACACTCAATGAAAAGGATACCACGGCATTTTTGCAGCGTAAAGGAATGTCGATTGACCTTGGTGGTATCGGGAAAGGGTATGCCATCGACAGAGCTTCTGACATATTAAAAAAGTACGGTTTTACATCTTTTCTTTTTAATGCCGGCGGTGATATCCTGGTATCGGGAATGAAAAATGAGAATCAGAAGTGGGTTATCGGGATAAAGCACCCGAGGAATGAGGGAAAGTTGATCGGCAGTGTTGAGATTGCTGACCTCGCAATAGCAACAAGTGGCGACTATGAAAGATATTTTGAGAAAAACAGTGTAAGGTATCATCATATCATCGATCCCCGAACCGGATTTCCTGCCATCGGGAGCACCAGCGTTTCGGTTGTCGCCGAATCTTCAGAAAAATCTGACGCCCTCGCTACAATTCTTTTCATCACTCATGGAGATAGTTCGCCGTCTGCACCCGATTACCTGATCATCGATGCGAATCTGACACTGCATTTCTCCCCAAAATTCAAATCGAAATACCTCTTCGTACAGGAATGACATAAAAAAAGCCCTGACTTTCGTCAGAGCTTTTCTTTTGCTGCCCCGCCAGGGGTCGAACCTGGGCTCTCCTGATCCAGAGTCAGGCGTGTTGCCAATTACACCACAGGGCAATAATTTCAAATTGAGACTGTAAATATACGGATATCAGATTTAATTTACAAAATCAAAAAAAAAGAGGTTGCTCAAATGAACAACCTCTTTAATCTTTTTAGTCAGAAATTTTAATCAAATCTCCATCTTGCACCAAGTGATACCGAAACTCTTTTAGCTTTTGAAGGGCTGAAGAGATACTGGAAATCGTAGGTTGCACCATCAAAGTATATTTTCCATATTTTGAATCCTCCACCAAACGACCAGCTCGCAATCGTACCACCGCCTACCGAGAATCCTGTCCTGAACCATGGTAGCCAGCTTGCTTTTGGATTCCATTCCATACCCATCGACCATCTCATTGCAGTACTGTTGCCGGGTTGATCATTGAATCCAAAATTAAAATCGGAAGCGAATAACCAGTCACCACTGCTGCCACCAGTTTTGAAGGCGGTTCCAAACCTCAATGCCCCGGGGAGTGCTGTCGAAAATTCACCTGTCGATTTTGCTTTTCCTTTTAGAACATTTACTAGTGAATCTCTTTGTTTTTGATCGAGAAGGTCATTAAGGAAGATTCCTCCTTCTGCTTTAAATTCGGCAGTCTTCTGTGTCCAGTTTATCGAACCGATGTCAGTAATTGCCAGTCCGATTGACCATTTATCATTGATCTGAGCTGCAAACCCAAGATCAATTCCAAATCCGGTTCCTCCCGGTGAAGGGAAGGGGAAGAAATTCTTCCCTTTTTGTATATCAGTTGAATCAAAATCATACTTGATACCAAAATCAGGCGAGAATGCAGAGATTGCTCTGTAGTCACCGGTTCCGGTTAGCTGATTATTCGCATCGAAACTGAAACTGGTCCTGATGTAATCAATAGCGGCATAGCCGTATCCGTGTACCAGATTCATCGTAATACCGGCAGAGACCTGTTTCCAGTTGAACAGTTTGAAATCCCTGGCATATGTCAAACCATACTTTCTCATCCAGTTGGCACCGAACTTCGTACCACCAAAATCATATAACTGATTTTGAACATTTCCTTCCAGAGCAAGTTTGGCAAATGTTTCCGGAATTACGGCTTTGGAATAGAATTGATCGGTAATGTTGAATCCGAAAGCACCTATCGAAGGACCCGCATTGTATGTCGCAGAAAACATGGTGAATGAAGCACCCACAATCATACTGCTCTCATCCTTGAACAATTCTCTGAACCTGAGTTCATCGTCATTGGTGAGATATCTGCCGGTTGTTTTTCCAGAGGCGTCAGTAGTTCCACCAAAGAAATAATTGTAGTCGTCGAGGGTCATGAAATCGAACCCTGCTCTTATATTGATGGGTCCAATTACGGAGAACTCAAATGTTTTTGGCTCACTCCATGTTATCAGTGCAGGGTTGGCACCCAATGCATATACGCCACGGGAAGTTACAGTCATGGTTTTTCCCATTGCGGTGGCAACAGGATCAGAACTGCTGGCTATGCCCCCACCGTTCTGTGCAGAAACTAAAGAAGAGAAAATCACCAATGCCAATACTGAATATTTAAAAGTTTTCATAGTGGTACCTCTACTTTCCTGCATCAACTTTATAAGAGAATTTACCGAAAGCTCGTAACTTGAACAGATCAAGCGCATAGAACTTGACCGGCAGTCCATTCGCTCGAGAAGTATTTATCCGCATTTCAAGAATAAGATGCTTGACTTTTGTAAAGTTTCTAAAGTCAGCATTTACCAGAGTCATTTTGATACTGTCTTTCGCTGCAGCAATAACCCGGTCATCAGAGCCAACAGTCGCTCCCTTTATCGTCAGTACAGAGTCATTTCCTGCATTTTTCGGTATGATGTTCATTACAGTCCGATAGTCTTTGTCAACAAATCTTCCACTAACTCTCAAACCTGCCGCAAATCCGTTCTCAAAAACCATAGTGACATCTGCAGAATTGGAACTGTTAAGCTTGGCTGTATCCCCGGCTGCGATATCTACTGCGACAGTGTCTGAAATTGTACCGTTGGTAATACCAACATGGAATGGGAAATCAAGCCTGCCAATTCCATAAACCGAGTCAATCATCTGGGCTGTACCCTCCTTAAAGTTTGGATTCAGGGTTGTAACGCCAACAACTGTCATCTTATTTGGCAAAGTATTCGGGAATGCGAGTATAAACTGCTCCACCTTCACAGGGTCAAGCTTGATCGTGGTTTGTCCCACACCGAGTGTTGATACAGGAAGATCCAGTTCAGCGGTATTTACACCGTTTGTCCCCTTGAGTTTACCGGTAAACCTCACTTCAAAACTGGTTGCTTTCTGAACTATCAATTTTATATCAGAATCCTGAAGATCGAGTTTCCCGAATCTGAATTTACCTTGCAAATCGTTCAGATTAATTCCGATGTCTGTCTCCACAATTCTGAGTTGCACCGGTTTCACTTTTCCTGTTATGCTCGAAATCACGAGGTTTGACATGGAAACAGTGGAAACCAGACTGTCTGTACTCAGAAGTGTATTTACAACTCCCGGCTGAACAGTATTTGTTGCTGATGCAGAATATGTAATGGTATTCTTAAGAACACCACCTGAATTTAGAGTGTAATCTTTCAGACTTGCGATCGAGAAGGTGCCTGTTCCCTTTGCAGGTACATTTATCACTTGGCTGAATGCTGATCCGTCCGGTTTTTTCAACTCGTTAACACTCATCGTAACCTGCAGAGGCATGTCGATCGAGTTCTTTACGGTGATATCCATTTTTCCCGAATCAAATTTCATCAGGGAATACTGTGTGGAGTCGTCTATGGCAACAACATCACTTTTTACAATTGGATTTTGCTGAGGAATTACTGTCTTGACGCCGCTCACGCTAAGATTTGCGAAGTCGGCTGTAATTTTTGTAACCGGATTGGCAGGAAGGAGCACCGATTGACCATTGCTGCCTGTTGATGACAACAGTACCTCAACCCTTAACGAGTCCACCAGTTTCTGCCCCGTTAGAGGAAACGAAATGGTTCTTTCCTGGTTCTGTGTCAGGGTGAATGCTGTATTGTCGGTAAGCAGACGGGTGTTTTCAGCTATTGAAGCACCTCTGTATGTGTAGTTCTTTCCGGCTCTCACGATTATGCGGCTTATGCTAAGAGGAATCGGACCATTTTCATTTCTGATCTTAAGAGACATTGTTCCGCCGTCAAACTCTGCAACTTCAAAGGAACCTATCTTCTTAAGGTCTTGAACTACCAGTGTATTTGTAACCGGTGGTACTATCTGATTCTGACCAGGCGTAACATTAAGCCATTGGGTCATTTTTATCTCTTCACTTATCGAGGCAACTGTGTTCACCTTGATGGCGCCTATGGTTGTCTTTATGCTCTTCACGGGAGCATCAAGCGTCATTCTGTTTTCAATCTTGACAGAGTTGAGATCCTGAAGCTGTTCATAAATTATTATGGCTGTGTCGCTTCTCACTTTCAGGTTTGCTGTATCTCTCTCTACAATCTCCTTTAAAGTGTAGGTCCTGTTCACGAACGGTAGATTAAGTTCGACATCCCACACCGGGGCAATCGGTTCCTTGATCTCACACCCGGATAAGAGCATTATTGACAATACGGCGATCATACCGGCAACTCCGGTAAAACTCTTCTTAAAATGCTTCATTGCGATCTCGGTTCTATAATTATTAACGATAACTATTAAAATTAGTTATAATTTGAATTGTTTGCAAATGATTTATTTACAATCAGGTCTTTTTATGTAAAAAAAGAGCACTAAAAGGCAAATACAGGCTGTTTCCTGCATTTTCCTTCAAATGCTCTCTAAATTTATGCGTCCACTCGTAACTTTGTAACTTACTTGAGCAGCAGCATTTTTTTACTGATTACGACACTTCCTGCTCTCAGTTCATACATGTACATTCCTGAAGGCAATCCTGCTGCATCGAATGATGCCTCATAGACCCCGGCTTCCTTCGATTCATTCACTATTTTCGCCACTTCCGTTCCCATTATGTCAAAGACTCTGATCAGCACATCCGACCTTTCGGGTACTGAATAGCGAATCTTTGTGGAAGGATTAAACGGATTTGGGTAATTTTGATCGAGAGCAAATGCAGCCGGTATCTCCGTTATCGTTTCATTCGTGGAGGTCAGACTTCCCTGAGTACTTCCGACGAGATCTGAAAAATGGGATACTCTTACTCTGATGGAATCCGGAAACAGCTCGGTGGTAATTCCTGTCAGATCAAATGTATTTGTAGCAGTTAAATACGCAAATGCCAGCACAGCAACAGGGTTGATACCTGCCATTGTGAGGAACTGGCTGAACTGTTGCGAACGCATCAGAACAAGTCTGAATTTGTTTGGTGATGTGAAATTAAAGGGTGAACCTAGTGGATCAAGTCCGTTAAATGAGTAAACCTCTATCCTCCAGTTGATAAACAGGTTTGCAAGATTAGCCGGATTGAATAATCCATTGGAACAATTTACTCCGTTTAGCGTGATTCTTACCTGAATATCCTGGTTTATACACCCGTCCTCAAACATGATGTATGATCCAACCATTGCATTGTAGAGTGATTGTGCCACATTATAAGGTGCAGGAAGATTCTTGGCTTGAAAAGCATATTTCTGCCCCTCACGAATTGTGTCATTCCAAATGGAAAACTGCGGTGCGTTTGTACACTTGATGGAGATGACCACATTAATCTTGTTCTGCTGAGCAAACAGTATGCCCGAGAACAGAATAACAACCATGAAAAGTGTAAATCTTTTCATATTGGACTCCTTGTGATGATGATGTTGTTGTGTTATTAAAACTTATTAAGCTGCAACCCGAAGGGTTACCTTAGTTGCATTTATCGAGAGCGAAATTTAACAAATAAACAGACAAATGCAACACTTTTTAATCGAAAAATATTATTATTGCCTTTTAGAAGTGATACAGATCAAAAAAAAAGCTGCCTTTTGAGGGGCAGCTTCAAAAATACTCGATCAGTTAAACTTTTCCGTCTTTGGAGGCGGAAACCCAAAAGCAGGCTCCTGTTGAAAATCGACATTTATTTCACCAAATCTGGATTCATATTTATCGATATTATCAGCCAGTGCTCTCAACAGCATCTTGGCATGTGTGGTGTCGTTATTATCCTCGACATCACTTTTGCCTTCTGAATACCCGGGAGTATCCTGGTAAAATCGATCACAAATTCCGCAGGGGAATGTGTGATGAAAGCGAGGTTGGAATAAATTCCTTCCGCCTCTTTCTCTCCCAGCTCCACATTAAGTTGTTGCTGTTGAGGTATTGCTGTATCTTTTGGATTCTGATTCATCGTTATTTCATTTCCGATAAAATTTTCTGAACTTCTTCAGCTTCTTTTGTCTTGCTCAATCTCGAGTAGGCTTTGAAAAGAAGGTCATAGCCTCTTCTCTCTTTTGGCGCTTTCTCGGTGAACTTCTTGGCGTTTTCCACACAAAGTTCGAATTTAGGATTAGCCTGTGGTCTTCCGTCCTCTTTCATCTGATCTGCTTTCTTAAGGATGGTAAGTCCCCAGTTGTAGTAAGCAAATGCTTCATAATAAAAGGCTTCATAGAAATTAGGATCGATCTTCAGAATCTCTGCGAACTCAACAACTGATGCAGTATAGTTCTGAATATTTGTAAGGAAAATACCGTAGTAGAGTCTGCTAAGTTTGTTAGTCGGGTTTTTCTTTACTTCACCCTCAAAAAGTGCAGCACCTTCTTCAGCCTGATTCAGATAACCATAAACCATCGCAAGGGTAGCCAAAAGGGTTTCATCACCAGGGTGCTTGTTCAAACCTGTTATAGCGGTCTTTTTGGCAGTTGTAAAATTGTCGTGAGCAGCTACGCTGTCAGCGCTGTTTTTACTTGTTTTGAAGGCAGTATTTTTAGCTTCACCTCTTTTTATGTAAATTTCGGCGAGCTGAGCATACGCATAGCTTGGTCCCTGTTTGTCAATAATGGTCTGAAGCACCGGAATGGCTTTGTCTGTTTCGCCTTTGTTCAAATAGATCATGGAAACTATTTTATAGGCTTCTATTGAATCGGGTTCGAGTGAAATTGCAGTATTGAATTTCTCAATTGCTTTATCGAGAAACATTGCTGTCGTATCTTTCGATTTCGACTGTGCAGCTTTGTTATAGTTGTTTACACCGGCATTGAACGATTCTGCCCAGGTTGCCTGTGTAAGAGCATCAATCTCTTTTTTGAATTTCGAACTGATTTCAAGTGATTTGTTAAAATTGTAAACCATCCCTTTGATATCTTCTTTTTCTTTCTTCACGATTCCAAGAAGATAGTAACCTTCGTCACTTTTCGGGTTTTTTGCAATTTCCTTGTCTAATGATTCAGCGGCTTTTTCCCAATTCTTCTGCTGAATGTAAAGTTTTGCACTTGACATTTCTGCGGAAGAACACTGATATCCCGAGAACATCAATCCCAGAAGGATCATTCCTGACAAGAGGATGTTAATTCTTTTCATTTTTTCTCCAAAGTTTCACAAATTATGGTACCCTAAATTACTCAAAATTCATTGTTTAAACAAGATTTATAACCGGCATTCTATTATTTTATCAAACTATCCTCAAACAAAATTGATTTTCTTCTCTAATAATGATAAATTTAGTATTTAAAAAGAGGTTTTTATTGACAACTGAAGAAATTATTAAAACTGTACCCAAGGTGCTCTTGCATGAACACCTTGACGGGACTTTGAGACCCGAGACCATTATTGAACTCGCCCGTGAGACGGGATACGATAAACTGCCAACTCAGGACCCCGTGGAACTGAGGAACTGGTTCCACCGCGGAGCCAACAAGGGTAACCTCGTTGAATACCTGCAGGGTTTTGAACACACATGTGCTGTGATGCAAACGAGAGAGGCTCTGACAAGAGTTGCTTTCGAGATGATGGAAGACATGTACAACGATGGTGTTTGTTATGTGGAGATCAGGTTTGCACCCATTTTCCATACTCTCAAAGGGCTTTACATGGATGATGTGGTATCCGCCGTCCTTGAAGGTCTGGAAGAGGGAAAGACTAAATATAAAGTCGAATTCGGTTTGATTCTCTGTGGAATGAGAAACATGAAAGATACACTTGAGATTGCCGAACTTGCAGTGAATTTCAGGGAAAAAGGTGTAGTTGGTTTCGACCTTGCAGGTGAAGAAGGTGGATATCCCCCCAAAAAGCACATCGAGGCTTTTCAGTATATCCAAAGAGAAAATTTCAATATTACGATCCACGCCGGTGAAGCCTTTGGTAAGGAATCAATCTGGCAGGCGATTCAATGGTGCGGAGCCCACAGAATTGGTCACGGTACCAGACTCGTTGAAGACATGATTATCGCAGAGGACGGTGAGACCGTTACCGGAATGGGTGATCTTGCCCAGTATGTGCTCGACAAAAGAATTCCGATCGAGTGCTGCCTACTGAGCAATGTGCACACAGGTGCCGTTGAATCCCTCGAAAAGCACCCTTTCAAGATTTTATATAAAAACAAATTCAGAGTCACGATCAATACCGACAACTGTCTGATGAGTGATACCACCATGACAAAGGAATTTGTAACAGCCGTTCAAATTTTTGACCTCCACCTCGATGATGTGGAAAAAATAACAATTAATGCAATGAAATCCGCTTTTATCCATCATAATGAGAGAATCCGCCTTATCTACGATGTGATTAAACCGGGATATCTGAAAATGAGAGAAAAACTCACTTCACTTCAATTATAGGATAACATGAAGATCGCGCTTAGAAATTATACACTCGATATCGACAAAAGTGATAAAAAAGTATTGACACAGTTTGTAAAACAGGCTGTAAAACAGACGAGTGGAAGTCAGGAAGTCGGGATGGTTAAACAGAACAGAATCTTTTCCACCATCCTTGATAAAATTAATGAATCCGATTCCGTAAAGTTTACAAAAGATGAGTATTTCACTCTGAAAAACATGGTTGTTGCAAACCACAACCACTTGAAAAAACAGATCAGCAAAGCCGGTTTTTTCAAAAAGTTTTTTTTCTCCTCGCTTGAAAAACAATACGGAAAACTCTTGACCAAATATTTTCAGGAAAAATAGAGATGGTAAAGGAAGAAAGAATCATCAAAGCTCCTCACGGTTCAACCCTCTCCTGCAAAGGATGGGTGCAGGAAGCTGCAATGAGAATGTTGATGAACAACCTTGACCCCGAGGTTGCAGAAAATCCTGCCGAACTGATTGTCTATGGTGGCAAAGGCAAGGCAGCCCGCAACTGGGAATCGTTCGATGCAATTATTGAGTCCCTCAAACAACTTGAAAACGATGAAACCCTTCTCGTTCAGTCGGGAAAGCCTGTTGCAATTTTCAGAAGTCATCCGGATGCTCCCAGGGTCCTCATTTCAAATTCGATGCTGGTACCCCGTTGGGGAAACTGGGATGAATTCCGTCGTCTTGAAGCCCTCGGACTCACCATGTACGGACAGATGACCGCGGGAAGCTGGATTTACATCGGCACACAGGGCATTCTTCAGGGAACCTATGAGACATTCGCAGAGTGTGCCCGCCAGAAATTTGGCGGCTCACTTAAAGGGAAACTCCTTCTTACCTCCGGTCTCGGAGGTATGGGTGGAGCACAGCCCCTGGCTGCCACCATGAACGGTGCCACATTCCTCGGAATTGATGTCGATAAATCCAGAATTCAGAAAAGGATTGAGACAGGTTACATCGATATTCTTAGTGAAGACCTCGAGGAAGCTCTGAAAATTGTTCTCGATGCCAAAGAATCGGGTGCCAATATCTCCGTTGGTCTTGTTGGAAATGCTGCTGATATTCTTCCCGAGCTCCTGAAGAGAAATGTAATCCTGGATATCGTTACAGATCAGACATCCGCACACGATACTTTAAACGGTTATGTACCGATGGGAATGTCGTTCGAACAGGCTCTTGCACTTCGAAAATCAGACCCTGACAAATATATTGCTCTCGCAAAGGAAACCATAGTTGTTCATCTTAAAGCGATGCTCGAATTCCAAAGACGGGGTTCGGTCACTTTCGATTACGGAAATAACATCCGTGGCGAAGCCCAGGCAAACGGTGTTGAGAATGCTTTCGATATACCCGGATTTGTCCCTGAGTACATTCGTCCGCTTTTCTGCGATGGCAGCGGTCCTTTCCGTTGGGCAGCCCTCTCGGGTGATCCGGAAGATATTTATATAACCGACGAAGCCGTTAAAGCTGCATTTCCTGAAAATACCTCCCTTATCAACTGGCTTGAACTTGCAAGAAAAAAAGTCCATTTTCAGGGGCTTCCTGCTAGAATATGCTGGCTGAGTTACGGTGACAGGGCAAAAATGGGATTGATTTTCAATCAACTCGTTGCTGACAAAAAAGTGAAAGCTCCGATAGTTATCGGCAGGGATCACCTTGATTGCGGTTCAGTGGCTTCCCCATACAGAGAAACCGAGGCAATGAAAGACGGCAGTGATGCCATAGCCGACTGGCCCATCCTTAACGCTCTGATTAACGCCGTTAATGGTGCTTCATGGATATCCGTTCATCACGGTGGCGGTGTCGGTATTGGTAATTCCATTCACGCCGGAATGGTTATTGTTGCTGACGGCACGCCCGAAGCAGCAAAAAGAATAGAAAGAGTCCTTACTTCTGACCCCGGTATGGGGATAGTAAGACATGCAGACGCCGGCTACGACCGGGCAAAGGAAAACGCCCGCAACAAGTCGGTTAAAATACCCATGTTGAAATAATCATACGGAGAAAAATATGTCACTTAAAGTATTGATCGCTGATCAGTTTCCCGAAAAATATATTAATTTACTGAGATCAAAAGATATTGAAGTAATCTATCAACCAAAGCTCGGCGAAAATGACCTTCCCGAAGCTGCCAAAGATGTGGATATCATCGTTGTCCGTTCCACCAAAGTAAACGAACAGACTATTAACTCAGCCGAAAGGTTGAATCTCATCGTCCGTGCAGGCGCAGGTGTGAATAACATCAATATCGCCGCTGCCAACAAAAAAGGCGTCTATGTGACCAACTGCCCCGGCAAGAACTCTATCGCAGTAGCAGAGCTCGCAATAGGTTTGATGGTTGCAATCGACCGGAAAATCCCTGATAATGTGATCGACTTCAGAAATGGAGTCTGGAACAAGGGAATCTACTCAAAAGCCCAGGGAATTTACGGGAAAAACCTCGGAATCATCGGTTTTGGTAACATCGGCAAGGAAGTGGCAGCCAGAGCTACCGCTTTCGGTATGAATGTTTATGCTAAAGATATCTCCCGCGTTGAAGGTTACGGTGTAAAAGAGTTTTCAGAAATGGACAAAATTCTTCCTATTCTCGACATAATAACCATCCATCTTCCCCTGACTGACGGTACAAGAAAACTCTTCAATAAAGAGATGTTTAAATTGATGAAACCAAACAGTATCCTTATCAACACCTCCCGCGCCGAAGTTATTGATGAAGATGCCCTCCTCGAAGCCATTGAAGAGAAAAACATCTTCTGTGGATTCGATGTGTTTACCGGCGAACCTGAAGGTAAAGCCGGTGAGGTTTCATCAAAACTGATGAACAACAAAAATATCTACATTACTCATCACATTGGCGCATCCACTGAACAGGCTCAGGATGCTGTTGCAGAAGAAACTGTAAATATCATCGGAGGCTACATTAACAGTGGCGTTATTGCTCATTGGGTGAACAAAGCCCGCTGGGAAGAGTCACACTATCAGCTTATCGTTAAACACTACGACAAACCCGGTGTTATCGCTTCAATACTCAATGTTATGAAAAAAGATGAAGTGAATATAGAGGAAGTTGAGAATGAAGTGTTTGCCGGTGGTCTGGTTGCCAAGTGTACAGTAAAATTAAAACAACCGCTCACTGATGGTGTCCTTGAAGAAATCAGGAACATCCCTGAAATCATCAATCTGGCGCATGTGGCTTTATAGTTATTAGTTGTGAGTTATTAGTTATTAGTTGATTTGCTGATAATTCAAACTGATACAAAACTCTTTTTTACCGGAATGTGAAGTATGACTTTGTGTTCCGGTTTTTTATTTTAAACGGGGGTTTTGAAGGTACTGTTTGAAGTGTAACTGCTGCAGGGATTAGACGAGGGTATACTCGGGGATGTCTTCTGTAAGATTATAGTAGTAGGGGACAGAAATCAGATTTTTTAGTGATTCAACTATTTCATCGCTGAATTCAAACGAGAGATGATGAAGGTTTTCCTGCAGGTACTCCAGCGTTCTTTCAGATATTCCGGTTGTTGAGAGCCAGTCGCCCCCGAACTCGAAAAGGGCATCGTTCATTTCCTTCACTTTCCGGTGAACCGATTCAAGTGCCTCTTCCCTGGATGCGACAAGTATATATGAAATGGCGGGATACTGGAGGCATTCTGTTGCTTCTTCCGCAATGTTCATTCCCAGTTCATATCTGCCGGAAAGATAGTTGTCATCTCCTGCCACTAAAAGATTCTCCACCTGACCGATATCACCGGTGTAAGAGGTCATTTTTGGATCAATCCCGTACAATTCCCTGAATATCACTCTCACCAGAGTAATGTCGTGAAATGAAATGTCGCCTTTCATGGTGATCTCGTTTACTTCCTTCTCACCAGGTTTGAAGTAGAGAAAGGTTGTTGAGAATACCGAATCAGCCACAATTCCGTAGAGACTTGAAACGACGAAATCTCCTCCTTTGTGCAAATCGAGGGGTGGTACAAGGGCAAGGTCTATCTCTCTGTTTTTTACTGCATCGAGAAGTTTGGAAACGGGAAGAAACAATATTTCACAGTCAAGTTTGCTCTTTAAAAATGTGGCAAACATGCTTGTGACAATATTCGGGGAGATACCTAATTTCATTTCGAAATAAAAAAAAGAGGCTGCAGCAAACTACTCTGCCGCAGCCCGTTTATCGCAAAACAACAAAAATTAACGAAGGTTCTTTGATTTGATTTTGGCTGCTTTTCCTGAAAGCTCTCTGAGGTAATAAAGTTTGGCTCTGCGAACCTTTCCTTCTCTTACCAGCTCAACTTTTGCAACCTTTGGGGAGTTGAAAGGAAATATTCTTTCCACACCAACGCCGCTTGAAATCTTGCGGACGGTGAATGTCTTGTTTTCAAGGCTTCCCTTGATACCAATTACATCACCTTCGAATGGCTGAATTCTTTCCTTGTCTCCTTCAATTACCCTTACATGAACTCTGACCCTGTCACCAATATTGAAATCGGCGAATTCGGATCTTTTTTCCTCCGGGATGAAATCATAGAGGCTTGTCATACCTGTGCTCCAATCTTATTTATCTTTTTCCAATAGTCTGTTAAAATTTTTGATTGATCTTCCCGCCACTCCCTCACTTTTCCGTGATCACCCTGAAGCAATACTTCAGGCACGGACAAGCCCCGGAACTCCGCAGGTCTCGTATAGCATGGTGCACCAATCATATCACCATCCTGGAATGAATCGTCCAATGCCGATTCGCTGTCATTCAACACACCGGGTATTATTCTGACAACAGAATCAACCAGAACCATGGCGAGCAGCTCACCACCTGTAAGGACAAAATTGCCTATCGATACTATCTCGGTGGCAAATGCTTCCCTTACTCTGTCGTCTATTCCCTTGTAGTGACCGCAAATTATCATTATGTTTTCCATCAGTGAATACCTGTTGGCATCCTGCTGATCATAAATTTTACCATGCGGTGCGGTAAAAATTATAGCGTCATAATCCCGTTCAGACTTCAGTTTCAGGATACAATCGAAGAAGGGTTCCACTTTAAGAACCATTCCCGCACCACCTCCGAAGGGTTTATCATCTATCATGCGATGTTTGTCGTATGCGTAATCCCTAAGGTTATGGACATGTATCTCAACCTTGCCCTTTGTTTGTCCCCTTTTTATGATACTGTTGTTCAATGGTCCATCGAAGAACCCGGGAACAGCACTAATAATATCAATTCTCATCGTCATAACCCGGGAAATTGTCGCTCAACACAAGAAGTTTCCCTTCAGGTGAAAATGACTTTATGAATTCCTTGACCGCCGGAACGAGTGTCTCTTTTCCCTCTTTCGAAACCACATACACATCATTCGCAGGCAATACCATCACATCCTCTATAATACCCAGCTCCTGATCCCTGTAAACCACTTTGCTTCCAATCAGATCATGTATATAAAAAGTATCATCAGGAAGTGCAGCTATTTCAGTCTCAGGTATAAACAACTCCTTGCCCGTAAACATCTCAACATCTTTGTCGGAATCGAACTTCTCAAACTTGACAAGCAAATCCTCACCGTCAAATTTTACCTTTTCAATCTTGAGAGATTTCAAGGAAGCATAGAACTCCACGAAGACCGTTTTGAGTTTAAAAAAACGGTCAGGAAAATCGGAGAAAGACTGTAATCTTAAATAGCCACCTTTACCGTAAACAGAACTTATTTTGGCAATAAGAATATATCCGTCCACAGTAACAGCAGGAATTAATCAACTATTTCAAGAATAACTCGCTTGCCTTCTTTGGCAGCGACTGCAGTCAATAGTGTCCTTATCGCCTGTGCGGTTTTTCCTTGCTTTCCGATAACCTTTCCGATATCATTAGCATCTACCCTCAGTGCGAAGACAACTTTTTTTTCTTCCTCTGATTTGACTTCAACGATTACCTTGTCAGGCGCATCGACAAGATGTTTGGAGATGAATTCAACAAATTCCTTCATTCGGAATCCTCCATTAGAGCAAGGGGCTTTAAGATAGTGCTAAGTACAGACCGAACTAAATGTTCTCTTCAGAAGAAGCACCCGTTACTTCTGCTGTACCTTCAGAACTCTTTGGCTCTTCGACTACTACCGGAGCCGGAGCAGCTTTAACTTCTTTTACCGCCGGCGCAGGAATGTTTCTTCCTTCTCTCCATTTAGCCATGTTGGCTTCGATAACATCTGCAGGGAAGTTTTTCCTGAGCATCTGTCTCTTGTAGAGTATACCGGTCTGACGAAGCAAGCTTCTAACTGTGTCTGTTGGTTGTGCACCAAATCCCAACCACTTTAATGCAATCTCTTCATCGATGATTACTGTATGTGGTTCGTCTTTTGGACTGTACTGACCAACGGCTTCAAGATATTTGCCATCTCTTGGCACGCGTGAATCTACTGCGACAATTTTATAAACGGGCTGTCTCTTCTTGCCCATTCTTTTGAGTCTTAATTTGACCAAATCTGGTTTCCTCCGGATATCAAAATATGTTATTTCTGTTTTCTAAAAAAGTTATTCTTATTTAATCTGGTGATCATCGTCTGCATCTCTGTGAATTGCTTGATCAACCTGTTCACATCCTGTATTGTGGTGCCACTTCCTCTTGCTATTCTGCGACGGCGACCACCGTTCAATATTTTAGGGTTTCCCCTCTCCACTCTGGTCATCGAATTGATTATAGCTTCAACCTTCACCAGTGCATTATCGTCAACCTGAGCATTCTTCATCTGATTCGGTATTCCCGGTATCATTGAAATAAGGGATGACAAAGAACCCATTTTCTTTATCATCTTTATCTGCTTCAGGAAATCGTCGAAATCGAACCTGTTTTTACGCAGCTTCTCTTCAAGTTCCTCTGCATCCTTCTGATCGAAAGCTTCCTGAGCTTTTTCTACCAGACTTACTACATCTCCCTTTCCCAGTATTCTCGAGGCGAGACGGTCAGGATAGAAGATGTCAATTGCATCAAGTTTTTCACCCGTGCTGATGAACTTTATCGGTTTGCCAACCACTTCCCTGATCGAAAGGGCACATCCGCCTCTTGAATCACCATCGAGCTTGGTCAGAACAATTCCGTCAAAATCAACTTTATCGTTGAACGATTTAGCCGAGTTTATGGCGTCCTGTCCTGTCATTGAATCAACAACAAAAAGAACCTCTGTTGGTTTCACCAATTCTTTAATATCAGCTACTTCCGACATAAGTTCTTCATCCACATGCAATCTTCCCGCTGTATCTATTATGATAACATCGTTCCGGTTCGCTTCCGCAAACCTGATTGCATCCCCGGCTATTTTGCGGGCGTCCTTCACCTCAAGTGAAAACACAGGAACATCAATTTGAGTACCGAGTGTTTTAAGCTGATCTATTGCCGCAGGACGATAGATATCCGCTGCAACCAGCAAAGGTCGTTTTCCCATTCCCTTGAATCTTCTTGCAAGCTTCCCGGAAAAAGTGGTTTTTCCCGACCCCTGCAAGCCGACAATAAGGAGAATGGTCTTTCCGGAAGGATTCAGACTCAGTTCCTGCGACGAACCTCCGAGAAGATCAACCAGTTCATCATAAATGATCTTGGTAATCAACTGTCCCGGGGTGATGGAAGTAATTACCTCCTGCCCCATCGCCTTCACCCTGACACGCTCAATAAAATCTTTTGTAACTTTGTAGTTTACATCCGCATCAAGAAGAATTCTTCTTATCTCTCTTACCGTGTCACTGACATTCGATTCGGTAAGTTTCCCTTGCCCCCTTATTTTCTTGAGGGCTAACTCCAGTTTATCGCTAAGATCCTTAAACATTTAAAGGATTAACCTCTAAGGGCATTAGCGCCCGAAACAACTTCCAGGAGCTCTTTAGTGATCGCCGCCTGTCTTGCCTTGTTGTATGTCAACTTGAGCGAGGAGATAAGCTCTGATGCATTCGTGGTGGCATTCTCCATCGCGGTCATTCTTGCACCGTGCTCGGCAGCGTTGGAATCGAGAAGTGCCTTCCACAACTGTGTTTCAAGATACTGTGGAAGCAGGGAATTCAAAATTTCCTTCTGCGACTTTTCAAAGATAAACAAATCGCCGGAAGTTCCTTCACTTACTTCAATCGGAACAGGTAAAAATTGTGAATGAATCACTTTCTGAGAGATTACCGACTTAAATTCGTTATAAATAAAAGTAACCTTGTCATATTTACCTGAAAGAAATCCCTGAATCGCTGACGGAAGGATTTTACCTACATACGAAAAATTGAGACTGTTAAACAGTCCTGTTACATCGCCGGCAAGCTTCACATCTCTTTTTCTGAAGTGGTCGTAACCTTTTTTTCCGACGGTGAACAACACAGGCTCGATCCCTTTACTCTTCAAATCAGCAACATAATGTGCAGCTTCTTTGATAATATTGGTGTTGAAAGCACCACAGAGTCCTCTGTCGGCGGTTACTACAATAATCAGCTCGGTCTTCACTTCACGCGTTAACACGAAGGGATTGGTGAGCTTGTCATCCTCAGTAAAAAGATTACTTACAAGACTTCCAAGTTTGTTTGCATAAGGTCTGGCACTCACAATAGCTTCAGTGGCACGACGCAATTTGGCAGCCGCTACCATTTTCATAGCTTTTGTAATCTGCTGGGTGCTTTTTACACCCTTGATTCTGTTCCTTAGGTCTCTAAGAGTTGCCATTTCTTAATGCAATTAATTACTGAATGTTGCTGAAAATTCTGCAACTGATTTCTTAATAAGTTCTTCAACAGCAGGTTTTATTTCTTTGGCTTCCCTGATCCCTTTGAGGATATCAGGATACTGTCTGTCGATGAACTCGAGATACTCTCTCTCAAATTTCTTAACTGATTCCACAGCGACATTGTCGAGATATCCCTTGGTGCCTATGAATACACTAACAACCTGTCTCTCGATCGGGATAGGATGGTAGATGCCCTGTTTGAGCAATTCAACCAGTCTTGCGCCTCTTGAAAGGGTTCTCTGTGTTGAAACATCAAGGTCACTTCCGAATTTCGCAAATGCTTCAAGTTCTCTGTACTGTGCAAGGTCGAGTTTAAGACTTCCCGCAACCTTCTTCATTGCCTTAATCTGTGCATTACCACCAACACGGGATACGGAGATACCCACATTGATAGCAGGACGAACGCCGGCATTAAACAGGTTTGGTTCAAGATAAATCTGACCATCTGTAATCGAGATAACATTCGTTGGAATGTACGCCGACACATCACCCTGCTGGGTTTCAATAATTGGAAGTGCGGTTAAACTTCCGCCACCGAGATCATCGCTGAGTTTTGATGCTCTCTCAAGCAATCTTGAGTGGAGATAGAACACATCACCAGGATATGCCTCACGACCCGGAGGTCTTCTCAAAAGGAGTGACAACTCTCTGTAGGCTGCTGCCTGCTTCGAAAGATCGTCATAAATCACCAGTGCATGTCTGCCGCTGTCTCTGAAATATTCACCAAGACATGCCCCCGAATACGGAGCAATAAACTGAAGTGGTGCAGGATCTGACGCAGATGCTGAAATAACTGTGGTATAAGCCATTGCTCCTGTTTCCTGGAGCTTTGCTACCACCTGTGCCACTGTCGATCTTTTCTGTCCGATCGAAACATAGATACAGTAAACAGGATTAACACCGAGAGCCTTGGCTTCCTCAGTGTGTGTAAATTTCTGATTGATAATGGCATCAACTGCAATTGCGGTTTTTCCGGTTTGCCTGTCGCCAATTATAAGCTCTCTCTGTCCTCTTCCTATAGGAATCATGGCATCGATGGCTGTGATACCGGTCTGAAGCGGTTCCTTCACCGGCTGGCGCTGCATTACGCCGAGGGCTTTTCTCTCAATTTCCTGATATCCCTCAGCCTTTATGGCGCCCTTTCCGTCAAGCGGAATACCGAGAGGTGTAATCACTCTTCCAAGCATTGCTTCACCCACGGGCATCGAAGCAACCCTTCCGGTTCTTTTTACTTCATCTCCCTCTTTTACAAGAGATGAATCACCGAAAAGAGCACAACCCACGGAATCTTCCTCGAGGTTGAGAACCATTCCAAAAACATCATTAGGGAACTCAACAAGCTCGCTCGCCATAACTTTGGAAAGACCATATACTCTCGCTATACCATCACCAACGGAAAGTACCGTACCTGTTTCATAGATATCAGCTTCCGATCGCTGGCCGGATAATTGATCTCTTAATATCGAAGCAATTTCATCCGGTTTGATTTTTATCATATCTCAAGTCCCATTTTTAATTTTTGTTTAGTGATTCGCCGGCGCGGCTGAATGTTTTTCTCAGTTTCTTCAACTGATTCCTGACCGATGCATCAATTATTATCTCATCAGTCCGGGCTATAAAACCGCCTACCAATCCGGGATCAGTCTTAACACTCACTTTGAGTTTACACTTAAAGTAGTCTTCAAGCTCTTTCTTGATTCTGGCAGACTCCTCGGGATCAAACTCGAAAGCGGAGGTTATCTCCACCCTCTTGAAACCTCTGTCTTTATCAGAAACTTTCAAAAATGCCTGAAACACTTCATATGTATTCGAAATTCTCTCTTTTTTGGCGAGGAACCCGATAAATCCGGTTAACGACTCATCAACCTTGCCTTCAAAAATCTTCATGAGGATGGCAAGTTTGTCCGAGTCTTTGAATACAGGAATCCCAATGATTCTCTTAAGGTTGGGGTTTTCGTCGAAAACCCTCAGAATGTCTTCTGCATCCTGAAATATTTTCTCGAATTCCGGCACCGCACTGATCGAAGAGTAAAGGGTAGAAGCG
Source organism: Bacteroidota bacterium (assembly GCA_020161395.1). Taxonomy (NCBI): domain Bacteria; kingdom Pseudomonadati; phylum Bacteroidota; species Bacteroidota bacterium. The sequence continues at coordinate 128,301 of JAIUOE010000008.1, read as the reverse complement.
TATTTGACGGCTACCTTGCTGAAAGACATTGTCAGTTGTTCCTTATCTCGTCGATGTATTTATTAACCAACACCTTGTTCTTTTCAGCATCAAGATTAGCTTTGATCACTTTTTCGGCTGCAGCTACGGTAACATCGGCGACTTTTTCAATCACTCTGTCAACCATTTCACGCTCAAGGTTTACAAGCTCGGAATCGAAATCTTTTCTCTTCTTGTCGAACTCTTCTTTAAGATCATGAGCCATTTTGGCTTTCTGCTCCTCGAAGTATTTCCGGCTTTCCTCGATCTGTCTCTTCGCAGCTTCATCATTTTCCTGACGCACCTTTTCGTTTTGTGCAATCAGCAGATCAGCTTCTTCCTTCGCCTTCTTTGCGGCTTCCAGAGCATCCTTTATCCCCTGTTCTCTTGCATCAAGAGCACTGAGAATAGGCTTCCAGGCATATTTGGCAAGAACAAGAAGCAATACTATGAATGTGAGAGTGGTCCAAAAAGCCAGACCGCCATTCACATCAAGCAAACTCGGCTTGCTGCCTTCTTCCGAAGCTGTTAGAAAGACAAACGAACTAAAAGTCATTTTATTACCTTCTGGTTAATTAGCCTTATTTACCGGCGAGGATGAAGCAAATAACCAATGCGAACAGTGAGATACCTTCAATAAGAGCTGCTGCAATGATCATAGTGGTTCTGATACCACCACCTGCTTCAGGCTGACGGCCTGTTGCTTCCATTGCTGCGGCTGCCAATTTACCAATACCAAAGCCACCGCCGATGATTGTTAAAGCTGCACCGATACCGGCTGCCAAATGAGCTAAATCCATTTCATTCCTCCGTATAGAATTTTTTGTTTTCTTTAATGGTCCTGATGCACTGCCATACCTATAAACACAGCAGATAACATCGTGAATATGTAAGCCTGTAGCATTGCTACAAGTATTTCGAGCAAGTATATAAAAAGTGCCATACCAACTGAGACAGGTGCCACAGCCAGTGTGTTCATTGCAAATATCAATCCAATAAGGGCATATATCACTATGTGACCGGCGGTCATGTTCGCAAAGAGACGAATCGCCAGTGCAAACGGTTTTGTGAATAACCCGAGCAACTCAACCACGATCATAATCGGGAGGAGAAAGACCGGGATGCCGTGTGGAATAAGTCCTTTAAAATAGCCAAAGAAACCGTTTTTCCTCATTCCTCCCCATTGTGTAACGACAAAGGTCGCGGTCGCAAGAGTAGCTGTAATTGAGATATTACTCGTTACTGTTGCAGAAAAAGGAATTAAGCCAAGGAAATTGGCAAACAGAATGAAGAAAAATGCAGTCAACAGATACGGAACAAATTTTTCGTATCCCCCGCCAATACTCGGTTTTGCAATTTCATCGCGTACAAAAAGTATAAGAATCTCGACAGCACTTGTCAGTCTGTTGGGAATCTGAGTCTTTTTGTATCGCTTCGCAACCCTGATAAGCAGGAAGGTAAGCAAAATGGCAGCCAGCCACATGAATACTATGTGCCGGGTTATTACGACATGAATATCACCAATGTAAAACTCAGGCAGCATAATCTTGCCAAACGGGGAGAAGTCAAGATAATTACCATCCATAATGTGGTGTAATATCCAGTCACTGCTTTGGCTCCCGCCGTTTCCGTGTGCTTTGCTTAACGAGTCAGTTATTGCTTTTGTTGTATCACTGTACATTTTTGGGAAGCGTCTTCTTCTCTGATTTTACTAAATAGATCAATTGTAGAGTCAGGTACAAAAAATAAAAAATAAAGACTGTAATTATATAATATTTTTGGCTCAAATTCAAGAAGTGGAGCAAAAATATTATAAATATTGCTGTAAAAGCCATCGAAAGTGTCATCGCACCGAGAACAATAACCATAAAATTTCTGTCATCTTTTTTCGATGCATACTTTATTGCAGCCACTCCCAGAGCAAAATTCAGAGCTCCGGGAAGTTGTGCCCAGAAGAATTCCCTCACGGGAAATAACCCCTCAGGAGCCGCTATCATTGCAATTAACCCCGTTAATGCAAAGATTATTATCATCAGAACTGATGCAGCAAGTACCTTTTTATCTGTTGTCATTCTTCAATTTGTTTTTCTTTTCGAGGTCCATTACGGTCTTGATAAAATTGTAAATCCCGCCCGCTCCCCCAATAAGGGCAAAAATCCATAACCAGTGGGAAGTCGAGTACTTTTTGTCCAGCCAGTCACCGATCAGAACCATTCCAACGATGGTTACTGCGAGCTGTATTCCAAGCCCCATGTAAGGGGCAACCACTCTAAAACTTTCAGCTATGCTGTCTTCTTTTTTATTCTGCATTCACCGGCTCATCAGAGATTTCCCCCTCACCGTCTGTCGAAGGCTCGATGTTCTCCGCAACTCCATCTTCCACTTTACCTTTGTAAATTCCCCCGTCTTCTATCACGAGGCTTTTACTCCGGATATCACCCGTCAATTCACCGGTCGGGTTAATCTCCACTCTCTCCGTGGCATAAGCATTGCCTTTTACTTTTCCTGCTATTGCGATACTCGCGGCTACAAGATTTCCTGTAATTTCTGCGGTTTTGCCGATCAAAAGCAGACCGTCAACCCTGATGTCTCCTTTTAGTTTGCCATCGTAACGCATATCGCACCCTCCCTCGATTTCACCTCTGATAACCACATCTGCAGAGATAACCGTTATGGGTTTGTACAGTTTGTTTACTTTTTTCAATTTCATAGCTGCACTATTTCCTGTTACCTTTTTTATCCTTCGTTGTCTTCGGAGTGACTTGTTCGCCCGCAGGCTTTTTCTTGTTACTGTTCCTGAGGCTGTCATTCTTTGCAGAAACTGCAGAGTCCTTCAAGGTAAGAAAAAACTTCATTCTCTCGTTTTCAGCCTTAATCGCATTCATTTCGTGAACAAGATTGACCACTTTTTTATTAAGATTTGTGATGAGTGCCTTGTCCTCGTCTGAAAGTTCGGAATGAACATTTACCAGTTCATTTAATGTTGTGAATCGAAAGAGCAGAAAAGAGAAGACAAGTATTACCGCCACAATTGAAGAGAGATATAGCATCCCTTTTCGGAATCCTATCACTGTGACAGGCACTCCTGAATGATTGTCCGCCGGCAACAGAAGCAACCGGAACTTTAACTTCTCAATTTTCTTCCTGATTCTGTCCATTTACACTTCATTAAATTTCTGGAGTATGTCATCAAAACCGATCATTCCTCCCCTGATAAGTACCGGTTTTTTTTCGGTGAGATCAATCACTGTCGAGGCTATATTTAAAGGTGGTTTCTCACTGAAAAAAATTGCATCCACTTCGTGACTGAACTCCTGTGAAATCTGCGGAAAGTCATTCATCGCAGTTTCATCACTCCGGTTAACACTGGTTGAAACGAGTGGCATTTTCAGTTCCGATGTTAATTTTCTGCAAAAGTTGTGGTTTGGTATCCTGAAGGCAACAGTTGAATCACCCATTATATTCTTGTAGTAGGGATTTAACTTTAATACCACTGATACAGGGTTGGGCCATAGAGACAGAAGAAAATCAGCGTGTGACTCATCGGCGAGTTCAACATGTTTCAGCACCATTTCGATGTCACTTGCAAGCAGGATGAACTTTTTAGAAATGCTGCGTCTCTTGATTACTGTAACTTTTTGAAGTGCGTCTGTATTGAAGGGATTCGCCCCAAATCCGTATATCGTGTCGGTCGGGTAGATGAAAACACCGCCTTCAAAGTAGATGTGGATTGCCTTCTGTATAGCATCATTTAATTTATCGTCAATATTAAGTTTTAATGTGTTTTTATGCTCGGTCATCCAGTATTTCCTTTACTTTTCGTATGACTTCATACGCTTTAATTTTTGTTCCGCACTCAAATTGCCCTGTCGGACACTTTTTATGTCCGTGAATACCGCACGGTTTGCAGCTCACCTCAGACGATAAGTAATGACTTTTATCCGAGTAGCCGTAGAACCCAAATTCAGGCACGGTAGAGCAGTAGATGGTGAGAACGGGGACACCGGCTGCCATTGCGAAATGAGTCGGTGCACTGTCATTCGTTATTAAAAGTTCAGAATGCCTCATCAGTTCAACAGTTTCTGTCATGGAAAAAATTCCGCAACTGTTTATTATTCGATCTCCGGCAATTCTTCTTATCTCTTCTCCTGTATCCTTCTCACTGTTGCTTCCGGATACGATAATATTATAACCTGCAGCAGAAAGTCCGGAAGCGATTTCAGCGTAGCTTTTCACAGGATATCTCTTTGTCTCCCAGACACTTCCGGGAGAAATAACTATTATTTTTCCGCCCCCTGTTGCTTCAATAAAACTCATGACTTTTTGCTTCTGCTCTTCACTCGCAGTGAGTTCAGGATAAATTTTCCATTTGTCACCGGGATAATCCATGATCATATTCAGGTTTCTTTTTACCTCATGATCACTGAAAACATACGGAACCCTTTTATCATACAGGAATGAGAATGAGGCTGTGTTGAATCCGATTGACTCCTCACCACCGGCGAGTGCGACAAGAATTGTTGTCCGGATTGATCTGTGGAGCGAATAAATTGCCGAGTAGCGGGTTTCTTTGAGGCTCTCAGCAAATCGTACAAGCCCTCTGAAACCTTTGTACTCTCCCCGTTTGTCAAATGGAATTACATTGGAAACTGATGGTGATGCTTCAAAAATCTCCTTGCTGGCAGGTGAACAGACAACATCAATCTGCCCTTCAGGATACAACCGTCGCAGCTCCTGAAGAAAAGGAAGTGTCAGCACCGAATCTCCCGGGAAGGCAGTTTGCACTACAAGATATTTTGCAGTAGTCAATACTTCCACCTGTTATGCATCCAAAACCATTGTTCCGGATATTTTCTGATGTACTCTTCGAGAATAGCCGTGTGCCGTCTGCTGATTTCCACAATTTTTTCCTGTTTCCCCTCCGGCAGGTTTTCCATGGATACTTCACATACATCGGTTAAATAAGTGTTGTCACTCTGTCTGATTGTAATGGAAAATATTACAGGTGCACCCGTTTTAAGCGCAAGAACAGCAATTCCTTCGTTTACGGCAGATTGTCTGCCAAAAAAAGGGACTCTGATACCATCTTCAGGTCCTCTTTGATCACCAACCACGGCGATTATCTCTCCGTTCTTCAATGCTCTGAAAAGTATCATCGCGGCATTTCCGGTCTTATAGATGTGATTCCCCCATTTGGTTCGTTGCTTTTCCATCCATCTCGTAACATAATCATTCCGCTGAGGCTGTGCCAGCGCTGCAAACCGGATTCCCATTTTTCTCGAAAACCCGAGAGCCGCCACTTCCCAGTTTCCAAAGTGGGCGGTCATGAGAATCACTCCCTTCCCTCTTGCATGGAAGTCCTGTACAAATTTTACCTCCGGGTCACCAAAATAATCTTTTATCTCCTCATATTTCATCGCCGGTATTGTCATGATTTCGATAAATGTCTTGGCACTGCTGATATAGCACTTCTTTGCGAGAATTTTTCGTTCCTCAGGTGTCATTTCCGGGAAGGCTATTTCGAGATTTTTTAAGACAACTTTTAGACGAAGTTTGAGGAGGTCGTGGAATATAAATGTAAGAAAGGGCGCAAACAAGTACGCCCTTTTAAATCCTGCGAGACAGAATATCTTGCTAAATAAAGAAAAAAGGATATATTCTAAAAGGTTCTGCAATGCTACTAATTCTCAAAATTTGTAACTTGCAATATAACCAATTACAATGTCTTTATTCTGTTCTGCCAGTTGTCATCCCGCAACTCGCCCCGTTTTGTTGAGTGGAGGAGCTTGTAGTCGCCAAATCCGGAAATGTCTCCAAAAACAAATTCAACGCCACCTTCGATATCATCGTAATTCCATATCTCATAAGGCTTTGTATCCAGTTGTGAAGGATAACGGTTGATTTCGCTCGGTCTTCCATAGACAATGTGAACTCTGCCACGGTCAGTCTGCCAGCCTTTTCTCTGGAAGGATGAATAAGCCTGGTTGGCATATTCAATTCTCTTGTAATACTCTCTTTTAAACTCGTTAACTGCCGTTGTGGGGTCGGAATCTCTGTTTCTCCAAAAGGTAAACATAAAATTCCTCTTGCCTTCGAGTTCTTTAAGCTGATCCCACTGTTTCTCTTCAACTTTGGAGATAATATACTTTGCCTGGCCAAATGCTTCTTCAATCTCTTCTTCACTCATAGTGGCAAATTCAGAGGAAAGAAATTCGTTGTCAGAGTACTTTGTAGCAACTGTATCCACTACTTTGGAATTGAAGACATACAATTTCTTTGATGCCATTGCAATTTCGTTTGATAGTGAATCAAAGAGGGCAATTGTTAAATTGTAGGATCCGGTGGGGAGTTTGGAAATATTAACTGTATTCGCTTCAACTATTGAGGCATTTTTTCTTGGGATGTATCTCCGCTTACGGCTTACTTCCTCATTTTTGTCATTTGTAAGAACCCGCTCCAATATCAGAAGTTCAGGATCAGTATCCTTGTTTAAATTGTATAATTCGACATAGTAAAAAATCACCGGAAGATTTTCCCCAAACACAGTTGATACATTTGGTACCACTTCAAAGGTGTTTTTATAGAAGGTGGATGAGTCGTTGTCAGACTTTTCGATTCTGGTCGCAACTTCTATATCACTAATATTAAATTTCGTTTTTCCAATATCTTTTAACTGGATATTAAATTTGGCTGTATCATTCCTCCCCTCAGTCATTAAATCTTTAACTGAAAAGGAAAATCTGTACTCCCCGTGCCGCAATTTGAATCTAAGAACACCTGTTAAATTATTCTTTATTGAATCGTAAACGGGGGAAGTGAAATTATATTCCCTTTTGAAACTGGCTTGGCTGGTTTTTATATCCTCTATAAATATGCCTATTGAACCTTGAATAAAATTTTTATTTTCCTTTTGAAAGGGGGTAAAAGCATTTTGATAGAAACTGTAATAAACTTCAACTATTGCCGAAGTGTCATCACCCGCAAAACGGGCATAATCAAGATCGAAAAGGGGCTTCTTTTGGGCAAGTGCGAATAAACTGAAAAACAATACCAGAACGACTGTCTTTTTCACCGGAATCACTCCATAATATGGCTGATAAAAAAAAGGCGCCCGATGATTACGGACGCCTTCACAAAAAGTAAATCGATTACTTAAACGATAACTTTACCGTAACTATGTGGTTTGGATTTGGGAACTCTTTAACCTGACGGAAAGCATAATCTACAACAACTCCGATTTCGTCGGTTAGTTTGTAGTTGACACCGGCTCCGAGATTGACACCGAATATGTTGTCCTGATTGTTGGCTGTCTGCAATGCATAACCGCCTCTAACAAAGAACATATCCTGGAATCCATACTCGAGACCCAACTTAAACTGGTCTTCGAAAGCGTTATTGTTTACAAATGTACCACCCAGCATGAGTTTGTTATCTTTGTCAAAGTCAAACTTGTAAGCAAGACTGAGTTCAAAGAAACTCGGTATCTGGTAAGGTTCAGTGACAGCCTGGTAGTTGCCACCTGTTGATCCCGGAATAGCTCCAGGTACATTTGTTTTGAACTGAAGATCCTGACCTGAATACTGCATATTGGTTCCGATATTCTTAACCGCAGCACCTATGGTAAGGTTCTTGTCAAATCTGTATTGAACACCAAAATCTAGAGCAAATCCGGTAGCATTGGTGTTCATGATTGTTTCAGAGATTACCTTGGCATTGACGCCGATGGAAACTCTGTCAGTGATAATTTTCGAATAGGTCAAACCTGCAACCAGGAAGCCTGGCGAATAGGTTGTTCCGTCTCCATCCGGTGTGTTGATGGTTGTCACCGGAATATCACCGAAATTCATCGATTTAAATGATAAAGCTATTGAACCGAAATCTCCAAGGCTGGTTCCCGCAGCAAAGTAGGAAATGTTGATGTCTGCTATATAGGACATATAGCTGAACATCGCTTCGGTTTTCCTGTCAACATCCAATCCGGCAGGATTATAGAATATAGATTCCATACCGGTAACACTGGATACGAACGCGCCTCCTGTAGCTATGCCGCGTGCTCCAACAGGTATAAGCAACTGGTCTGCACCGGTTGTACCCTTGCGGGATATATCACCTGCATAGCTTGGCAGTACGAAGGCGAGTATTAGCAGCAATGATAAGTATCTTTTCATATTAAGTTAACTCCTAATTTCTGATTCCAAGTATGGCGGCAGCTTTTACACCGCCGCCCACTTTGTGTTAGAACCTTTGTATCTGCTTTTGCGGCATAATTATTGCAAATTTAAGTATTTTTTCACCGTATTCAGGTGATTTTACTATGGCGAGGTACATACCCGACGCAACTCTGAGGCCATCACCGTTCTCCAAATCCCAACGAAGGAATGGCGAGGTTGGTGACGATTTGTCATTTGTTGTGAGTGTACGAACCAACATACCCGACAACGAGAATATTTTAATCGTTACATCCGTTGGCATATTTGTAAATGTGACATACGGATTGTCAGGCGAGTTACCACTGTAACTTGACTGTGGATTGTATGCGAACAATGGATTCGGATATACATTCACTTTGTCAAAAAGGGCTTTCTTTTGATCTGTTGTAAGATCACCACCCTTTTGTGTCGCAAATGTAAAGATATCATTCACGTACGGATATGTCGAAAGCGGAATTTTCAGAGTATCACCTGCTGCATAGAACACAGCCGGGTCTTGTTTCTCCAAACCTACCACATACATACCGGCAAGCCATGGTGAGCTGGCAATCGCTTTGAAATTGGCATCATATTTGGTTGGATCTGCTGCTGCAGGCACTGTATAGCCCTTCACAAGATCCGCCCAAACTTTTGTACCTGTTCCAAAATCACCACCTGTAAGCTCCATCTGTGAACCTGTAGCATCATATGGCATATCGAAAATAACGATTATTTCACCGGAATATCTTAACGAATCGCCCGGATCCCATTCGCCATTTGGATTTCCTTTCAGAAATGCCGTACCGTCACCTCTGATAACAGTTGACATTTCAACGAAGCCAACTGCCAATTGCTTTTGTTCACCATATTTAGAGTCAACTGCCCATGCTGTGAATGGAACATCAACAAATCCTTCACCAAGCTTACCAACAGGTCCTTTACCGACGGTATCCGCGGAAGTAGCTATGGCTCCTGCGTAGGTATAGTTACCGTTCCTAGCAAATGACGAGCCCGTGAAGCCTTGCAGATATCTGTAGGCTTTACCAGAATTTGGAGCAAAACGCAATTCAACTCTTCTCATCTTGTCAGCTGAGATATAAGTGGAATAGGCTCTGTCGCCATTCTTTGGCAACGATATTTTCGCAGAAGTTGGTATATCGCCACCGGTGTAAAATACTCCGGTCAGTGCACCTATTGCTGAAAATGGTCTGTACCATCTGGTTCCGGAATAGGTCGGTGTTCCCAAAGCGGCGGTTGTCGGAGAAACCTTCACGATAAATCCGTCCGTCACTTTACCAGCTACTATTGCAAGTGTAGTGTCAAATTTTGTCATTGAATCAGCAAGAACAACATTAGTTGTTTTGTTCCTTAACCTGTAGAATACAGAATAAGGAGTTTTAACTGTCTGATTTTTGAAAAATTCAACATTGTAAGTATCGCCTGTTAATTTTTTATTATCAACAACCACATACTGTACCTTACCATTGGAAGGTCCTTGCGACATCTGAGCAGTTGATCCCTCGGATGCAGGGACATACATGTTTTCACCGAATGCTACAGGGAATATCGATGTCTCATACTCTTCTATTGCACCTGAGCGGGCGATGTAATCGCCTGCAGGACCGTAAACGATAGATTTATTCTGATCGTAAGGTGCCTTCAGGAATACTGCAGCATGGTTGATCGCATAAGCTGTAACTGTAAAGTAGTATGTCTGTCCTTTGACAAGCGGATCTCCGTTAAAAGGATTTGAAGTAATCTTGATACGCAGTCTCCCGGTTGAAGGATCGGCGTAGAGTGCAGAATCGATTTTGAACTCCGGTAGAAGATCAGCGAACTTTACTTCCTGATTACCGTTTGCAAACAGTGTATAGATGCCTTTTATCGAATCGTTGAGTGCATAATTTGCTACTATTTTAGCATTTTCCACACCTTCGATAACAGACTCTTTGGAGTTCGTTCTGTAAGCTGTTACATAGAATCCTTTAACTCTTCTGTCGATGTTCAATACTGTATCAACAGCACGATACTTAAGCTGATCGTAAGTATCAAAGTTAATATCTATGAAGCCTGCACCACTTGTTGAAGTTCCGGTAACAAGCGTAGGTTTAACCGGTGGTGGTGGTGGTGGTGAAGGGAAGTTTGAATCAAAAAGAAGCTGAGCAATTTCCGAGTACTGTTTTGCAACAGTAACAGAATTCTTGGCATCTGATCCTCTTCCGAGAACATAAGCTACAACGATATCAACAGGAACACCTTTTTCAAGTTTGAAAGGTCCTGTGTTAGACATCTGGCGCTGATCTGCACCAGTGTTGTTGATCCAACCAACATTGGTAACAGGGTTACCTGAGTATGAGAATCTCGGATCAACTGTTGCACAGTCTACACCACCACGGACTTCACCAAACGCCCAGGTACAAGGATTGAGAGCATCTCCAACACGGTTTTTTCCTTCCATGTAGTTTCTTGCTTCCTGACGGGTGTTAGGATCACCATGTGTCGGGTGACTCTGGATGTAGTGAATAAAGGACGAAAGTCCCAGGTTCTTTGAACCAGGAAATGATGTTATTCCTCTTACCTGACCACCAACATAGTGGGCTGTATCAAGTGGAATATCAATTCCGTCATCCCATTTCCCGTTGTTGTTTACATCTGTAAATGTAACACCTGGAATGTAGGATTTTGGTCCCTGGAAAAAGTCGATAAGGAATGTCGGCGGGTTGGAACCGTATTCCGCATCATCTCCATCGTTATAAACATAACCGGCGTTGATAATGGTATCAGAACCAACGAGATCATCATAGGCATCACCAAGATCAGGATCTGCCCAAACACCGAAATATACTGAGTCCATAACATCTACAACCGTACCGGTATTCAAAAGTGAATACCTGAGGAACATCATGTTACCAACAAAGCTTTTGGTATTGAAAGCAAATACTGTCTGACGGATCTCGATACCCTGAGGAGAAACATCATTGAATCTTCTCAAAGCAGGATCTGTAGCATCGTTATAAACACACCAGGCAGTTTCATCACCAATAAGGTCAGGTCTGTCTTCTGTGTTATCCCATTTACCGTTACCGTTTTTGTCTATCGGATCGTAAACACCGTCACCGTCGCCATCGTAAAAATACGCGCCGAGTTTTACAGCATCTCTCCATTCATCCCATGCCGGTGCAAAATCGCCTTCTGCAGCTCTGAGTACATATATCTGAGCTTTTGAATCGTTTCTGCCACCTGCCACTGTACCAGGTACATAATCCTGAATACGGGAAGCTGATGCAACAGCGTTTGTCCAGAGCACTCCATTGGTCTTGCCGCTAAGGAAGAAACCTCCTGAAAACAGGAATACAGTTCCCGCGAAACGACCACCGGAAGTGTTGCCTCCGGTCTCGGGATCGAAAATAGACACATCACCCATAACACCCGATCTGTTCATCGGAATGTTAAGGTTATTGATAAACATTCTGTAGGAGTCACCGGCTTTCAGAGCAGGAGAATTGTTGTTCCCTTTGCCGCCGCCTTTGCCTCCGTTGTCATTACCTCTGAACCCAAACGACACTAAACCTGCCGCAAGGATAAAGAGGAGGATGAATTCTTTTATATATATTTTTTTGTTCATATTCCAAGTTCCCAATATTATTTACCGGATTGACTTGTAAAGTTAACTTTGAAACCAAGCTTTATGAGTCTTGGAATACCGAAGTTGCCAGGATTTCTTTCAAATGCACGGTAATCTGATTTGTAGATCGCCGGATTTGGAGTCGATGCTGCAGTTCTTTGACCTTCGAGGGTATTGATCCAACCGGTAGTATAAGGATCGCCTGAAGATTGATAAACTGAAACAGGGTTGTCTGAATCCAACAGGTTTTCAATCCAGAGATACGGAGTCAAAATGAAATTGCTTATTTTGAAAGCTTTTTCAATTTTGAAGTCCACTCTAAAATTGCCGGGACCGTAAGCCGAGTTTACATAACCTTTGGTATCGCCATAGTTTGTTGCACCGGCAAGAAGGTTCTGTGACTCAAGCGGGGTATACGGTCTTCCGCTGTTGAATCTGAGCAAAAGATTTGCTGCAAGATTCTCGAGGAAGCCGAGCTGACCCTGTGGAACAAAGAAATCGATGTTAACAACACCGGTGTGTCTCTGATCGAAATCGAGAGGGGCAATGACTTTTGGAATTTCACCATTATTGTTTCTGAAAGCAGCAGTGAATGATGATCCTGTGGATGATCCTGTACCTTCTGCAATAGAGTAGGTATAGTTCAACGAGAATGAGAAGTAGCTGATTCTTGAAACATCAAGTGAAAGAGCAAGACCTTTAATGGTTCCAAAATCTGTGTTGGTCGGGGTGATGTATCTCAACAGCTCGCCACCTTCAGATCTTCTGAAGAATACGGTTGCTGAGTTTACAAGTCCTTCAGTGTTCTTGTAGAAAGCAGTAAGATTAACTGCAGCAAGATCACTTACAACATGACGGAAACCAATTTCATACTGAGTGGTAATTTCGCTCTTTACATGACCATTGTTTACACCAAGATTGTTATCAGTAACAAGGGAACCGAGGTCCTGATAAGTTGTGTAAATCTGATCAAGTGAAGGCTGCTGAATGAATTTACCATATTGTGCATGGAATACTGTATTGGCACTAACAGGGAAGCCCAATCCAATTCTTGGTGAGAAATAAATCTCTGCTTCTTTTGACACAAAGTCAGCAGCATCGAAATTATTCGGGTCTCCAAAAATGTAAGGATAAAGCGGGTCTCTTAAGATGTCGGCTTTTGTATCGAAATAATCGAATCTGATACCAACATTAAGAACCATGTCAGAAAGCTCAAATCTGTCCTGCAGGTATGCATAAGCAAGCAGCGGAAGCTTTGGCTCGTTGGCGTCGCCCTTTGATGTAAGGGTTTTTCCGGTGAAATCATATCCAATTGCTGTTGGTTGAAGTCTTCTGTATCTTTCCTGATCGGGAAGACCTTTAAGATTGTCGGAAGCCAGACCAACCGGTCCAATTGAATAAAGTCTGATGGTTGTATAGTTAAAACCACCACCTGCTTCGAGAAGGTGTTTGCCCATCTGTGCGGTGAAGTCGAAATCAGCGGTTAATGCCGAGTTATTGTTCAGGAAGTAACCATTGTTGACTCTGCCGAACTTTGAGAAGATACCATACTCGTCGAAGTTAACTCTGCCACCGTTAAATGGAAGTGTAACTCCTCTTGCAGCGTTGGCGATACTGTCACCGTAAGCTTCAAGGTTGTTGAACCATATGCCATCACCTTGTTCGTTCTTATACAGCTTGTAACCAACATTAAGGTTCCAGAAAGCATTCTTGCTTACATTCTGAGAAATACGGGCAGAAAGTGAGTAGTTCTCTCTTTTTACCAGCGGATTGTGCTCAGCATTACTCTTAATATAAGAGTGTGTGTAGGCATTAAATTCTCTGAAGTTAATGTTCGCTCCAATACGGACTGTCCAGGATTCACTCAACCTGTGAGTGGTTCTTCCTGTAAATCTCCATACACTGGCACTCGAATTTGGACGGGTTGCCGAATTTAGACCAACTGAAGGGACTTCAAGCGCGATCGCGCTCGGATCCTGATCGAGGAACCAGCCTCTTTCTGCAGAGAGGAAGAAGGTGTGGTCGCCGTTTCCGGGAATGTATGGACCACCGAGGGTGGCTGTATAAAGGTTATATCCGTATTTATCTGTAAATGAGGATGTTAGAACATCACCAAAGAATGTGTAGAACGGATTACCTGATTTTGTAGTAACATTCACGATACCTGACTGAGCCTGTCCATACTTGGCTTCATATCCACCAATCTGGAAGGAGATCTGCTCGATAGCGGCGTTACTTACCTGTGAATAGTTTACTCCTGAATAAAGGTCGTTCTGAGGTACACCGTCAACGATATAGAGAACTTCTCCGCCTCTACCACCTCTGACATTTAGGGTTGCATTACCGGAAGCTCCGCCGGAGCCTTCAGTCATTACAACACCGGCGTTCAAACCGGCTATGTTCTCAACACCTTTCACAGGCAATTTCTGAATTTCTTCAGCATCATAGACTTTTGTGGTGTTAGTTGACTTCTCTTCAAAGAATTTCTTGTCAACAATTACCACTTCGTCAAGTGTGACACCTGAAGAAAGTTCAACATTAAGTTCCTCTGTGATACCGGCAACAATTCTTATTCCTTGGAATGTTTTTGTTCCGTAACCAACATATGAAACTTCGACACTGTATGTTCCCGGGTTGATATTCAACACGAAATACATACCGTTAATGTCTGATGCGGCACCAAGTCTGGTACCTAAAATTTTAACATTTGCTCCGATGATAGCTTCTTTTGATTTGGAATCAACTACCTTCCCGGTAAGTTTTCCGACACCGGATTGCGCCAAGCCGGTTACCGAGAAGAGCGAAACTAACAGAAGTCCTAAAAAGAGTTCTTTCAAAATCTTCATCCCTGATCCTCCAAAGATGTTGGATGATGTGATTTGCAAAAAATTGTGCAGCTTATTTATTAGTTATAAATGGCGAACCCCACTTTTCAGCAGGGCTCGCCTAATTCTTCATTACCTAAGTGAACTTCCGGTAATTACTTGAGGAGAACCATTTTCTTGGTTTCTACAAAGTTTCCGGCAGTAAGTTTGTATACATATGTACCTGAAGCAAGTTTTGCAGCGTCAAAATTCACAGAGTATGAACCTTGTTCTTTTACTTCATTTACTAATGATGCAACTTCTCTACCGAGCATATCGAATACCTTAAGGGTAACATTTGCTCTTTCACCAACGGTGTATTTGATTGATGTTGAAGGATTGAACGGGTTAGGATAGTTCTGTGAAAGAACAAATCCTGTCGGGTTCGATTCATTTTCAACACCTGTTGCTGTGAATGTATATCCGGCAGCATAAATAACTGATGGCTGTGTATCGTAGGTTGCGTCAGGATAGTATCCTGTGTAACCTGCAGGGTAGTGATAGAATACATAGGCAGTGTATGAACCGTTGCCATTGCTCTTTACATAAGGAGCCATGTGGTGTGAATTTTCATTCATTCCAGGGCTGTCTGTAAGATTAACAGGAGTTGACCATGCGCCACCATCTACAAATCTGTAGGAAGCCCAAATGTCAACAAGACTGTCAGTAATGGTGCGTGGAGCATTCCATGTAGCAACCATGATATTTCTGTCTTTATCGAAAGCGAGGTAGCTGTCAGGACCGGTCTGACCAAGTCCAGGACCTGTAAGTTTTGTATAGGAGCTGTCGCCAATTCCTTCAAACACAACTTTTCCGTCCCAGCCATTAGCTGTTTCATAGATTTCAACAAGTGAGTTCAAACCGCTGTTGTTGTCAACAGTAGTATCGGTTACCTGAATCAGGAAATGAACGAAACCGTTTTTATCAACATTCATGTCACCCTGGTAGGAAACAAATGCATCGCCTTTTTTGTAGTCATATACTCTGTCATATCTGGCAAGAGCAGGGATGCTTCTGAAATCAGCAACTTTAAATGTTGACCAGGTAGCACCATTGTCAGTCGATTTTGAGTAAGCAGGTGTCCAACCGGATGTGATTGGGGTCTGAAGAGGAAGTGTACCTAAAACACCATAGTAAAGAACACCATTGTTTGATGCTCCACCTAATGTTACAGATCCGCCTTCTTCAAATGCAGCACTCTCCCATGATGGAGGTGTCAATGTATCAACAGCCTGGAAATCAGCGGTTTTCCACAGTTTTAAAGCTGCATCTACCTGATTGTCCGATGCCCAAAGTATCAATGAAGCATTATCACTTGCGAAAGTTGGAACCTGTGATGAGAAAGTACGGCCCACACCTACTTCGAGGATGGCTACTGTGCTTCCTGCACCTACTGATTCATCTGCACCCGCACCTACATCACCAAAAGCTGATGGATTGAGCTGTGGCCATGAGAAAGCAACGAGACAGTCTGTCAATGCACTTCCCTTTGTTGGGTTGTTGAAGGTCATTGATGGATATCTTGCAGCCTGTGTAACGCTGGAGTTGATTGCAGGGGTTACTCTGGTCCATGTAGAACCGTCTGTCGAGTAGTTGTAGAACAACTGGCTTGTTGTGCCGTAGGTTGCTCTTCCTCTGTGTACCAGCATTATTGCACCTGACCAAGGATCGAATGCCATTGGATTCAATGCACCGATTGCAGGTCCGAAAGTGTTACCCATGGTGTCAACAGCTACCCAGTTAAGTGCTGATGGACCCCATGTTGGCACACCACCGGTAAGGGGAACTGATGCTGTTGTTTCAACAGCGGGTTCAACTTTTACCGGAGCGTGTTTGCTATATTCGCTCTTGTTCTGGGCTTGAAGTGACATTACCAAGGTAACGCTTGCAAGCAAAAAGAGTGTTCTTTTAAGCATAGGATACTCCTATTTATTGATTGGTTTTGGATTGTTATTTAGAAAACTAAGCGAAAAACATAAAATATTAACTTTATATTACTCACTTTTTATCACAATGCCAAGAGAATTCAACAGATGTTGCGTTTACACACACCATTTATCTGGTTTTCCCGCCATTTATGACAATTTTTCAATCACTTGTGTATTCAATCTTGTGCTTTATCCTCATATTATCAAAAAAGTAATATTGAGGACAGGGAAATTATTCAAATATTTTTTTTCAAACAACACTTTTTTGAAAAAAATAACAAAAATTTAATTCAGGATTTTCTTTTAGTAAAGTGCGAATTACAAAAATCTTTAAATTTTTGAAAGGTAATTAGATGTACGGGGTTATTTTTTGTACTATTACCTGTTTCTGAACAGCCCCTATTATTGTGTCAACCACCTGTCCGTTCTTAAAAAGTAAAAGTGTTGGAATGCTTCTTACCCCAAACTTTACAGCAGTTTCAGGGTTCTCATCTACATCCAGCTTGCCTATCTTGATCTTTCCGTCATACTCAGCTGCGAGTTGTTCCACAACAGGCGCGATTGCACGGCAAGGTCCGCACCAAACAGCCCAAAAATCGATAAGAACAGGTATGTTTGATTTGGTTACTTCGTCATTAAAATTCTGGTCGGTTATTGTTACCGGTTTCATAAAAGTCCTTTCTGTTTAAATGGTTTCGCTATTCTGACCTACATAACTCACTATGTCTTCACCACCGTCAACATTTATAACACCACCACTAACCCAGCGGGCTTCATGTTTACAAAGCAAAGAAATAATGTCAGCCACATCTTCAGGGGTTGTCAGTCTGCCACCGGGATTTTTCCTTCTCGCCACTTCAAGCATAGGTACACTTCCCGGAATCTTCCTGAGCGCCGGGGTGTCAGTGACACCTGCCATAATTGAATTGGCAGTGATACCAAATTGTCCGAGTTCACTTGCGAGTTGCCGGATATGCGATTCCAAAGATGCTTTTGCTGCAGATACAGCTCCGTATGAAGGAATTATTGCATGACCGCCGGAGCTGGTCATTCCAAAGATTCTTCCTCCTTCCGATAATAAACCTGCCTGAAACAGATCCTGGACCCAGTAAACAAGGGAATGTGCCATGACATCGAGTGTCATTTCCATTTGTGCTTTTGTAATATACTTCCCGCCGTCTGTCGGAACAAATGGCAACAGTGTCCCGAATGCCAGCGAATGCATCACAACTTTTATTTTTGGGTGGGTCTCTTCAGAGAGAAGACTTTCAATAATTTCCTGTCTTTTCTTCTCATCTGCTGCGTTCATGTTGAAGAATTTGGCTTCAACACCATAGCTCTTTATTTTATCAATGATCCCGTTCACGAGAGGCATATTGACCGCCCTGTCTAAATGCACTCCAATGATGTTGTATCCGTCTGCTGCAAGCCTTATGGCTGTTGCTCCGCCAAAACCTGACGAGGCTCCTAAGATCAGCGCATAATACTTGCCGGTGGATCCATTACTCATAGATGTAACCTTCTTTGTAGATTAAATAGAAAATAGAGTTGCAATAATACAAAATTTGTTTTACAACATAAAGGGATTAATTTATTTTCATTTTGAATTTTACCTGTCCACCATAAGGTTTTCTTCACCGACTATTTCACCCAACTTGTTGATGATATTCCTGTTTACACTTATCTTTTGAAATGACGCCCTGAATATCCTTGGCCTTACCTTACCGTTTTCCCTCTCCAGATATTCAAAAAATATCTCCACATTTCCGGGGCTCGCTACTGATATGTCATAAATTTTCCCAAGTGCATCAAGCGGGAGACGGGCGGGGTCGATCGTAATTTTTAACCGTCTCGTAAACTTTTCGATGCAATTCTCAATTGGCATGGCATTTTCAACCAGTATTTTTACTGAATCACCATTAAGCTCTGCAGTCCCGTTGAAATAAAGAACCGCCCCGTTGGTTATCAGACTGATGTGCCTCTCATATGCCTTTGCCCACATGGTACACTCAAACATGCCGCTTAACCCGTTCACGGTGAAGTTGGCAAAGGTCTGTCCTTTTGCACTGATTTTTGTTTCAAGATTGTTGACTACGCCACAGAGACCCACAGGTTTTCCATTGATAGTCTCAAAATTATCGACATTCGATGTGAACGAAAAAGCCCGTTCCTCAAGTTCATAAGCCGACATGGGATGGTTCGAAATGTAGAATCCCGTAACTTCCAGTTCACTCATGAATCTGTCATCCGGGCTCCAGTCCTCAACCTGCGCCAGAGACGGCTCCACGATGGTCTCCTGAAGAACATCCTCACCAAACAGGCTTGCTGTACTGTCATCGTTCAGTTCACGAACATTCTGCCCGAATGTAATTATCTCAGGGATCGACTCAAAAATCGCCCGCCTGTTGGTATTGATCGAATCGAATGCACCTGCCATAACCAGACCCTCCATCGCCCTCTTGTTTACAAGTCTAAGATCGACGAGCGACGCAAATTCATAAACACTCTTGAAATCTCTTCCCAGTTTTTTTCTTGCAGCGATTATACTGTCAACTGCTGTTTCACCTACATTTTTTATCGCGGAGAGCCCGAATCTTATCTTCTTTCTCTCCACCGTGAAAAATTTGGCGGGTTTGTTTACATCGGGAGACAGGACTTCGATACCCAGTTTACGGCAGTCCTCAAGAAACAGGGTAACTTTTTCCTGCTTTCCAAACTCATGCGTCATGTTCGCTGCGAGGAACTCCTCTGTAAAATGAGCCTTGAGAAATGCCGTCTGATATGCCAGATAAGAGTATGCAACAGCATGGCTTTTGTTGAATCCGTAGTTTGCAAATTTGTCTATCAAATCGAAAACCTCACCCGCTGTTTTCGCCTCAACACCATGCGCTTCTGCAGCCTCAACAAATATCTTCCGCTGCTTCTGCATAGCCTCCACATCCTTCTTACCCATTGCACGACGAAGGATATCCGCTTCTGCAAGCGACATGCCTGCAAGTTGATTCGCAATTCTTATTACCTGCTCCTGATATACGATGATACCATAGGTCTCTTGTAAAATCGGCTCAAGTTTTGGATGCAGATAGGTTACCCTCTGTCTTCCATATTTCCTGTCGATAAAGTCATCGATGTTTTCCATCGGACCGGGCCTGTACAACGCATTCATCGCTGCAAGGTCTTTTATTGATTGTGGCTTCAGTCTCTTGAGGTGCTTTCTCATTGGCACCGATTCAAACTGAAAGATGCCTGTTGTCCTTCCGTCTGCAAACACATCGTAGGTAAGCTGATCGTCCAATGGAATCGAGTCAATATCCTCGACCCACTCCCCCCTGGGTCTGGTCTCCTTTACCATTGCCAAAGTATCCTCAATAATTGAAAGGGTACGAAGCCCGAGGAAGTCCATCTTTAGGAGACCCGCCGCTTCAAGTTCCTTCATATTATACTGAGACACTGCCTCCATGCTCGAGGTGTCAACCACAGCGAGAGGTACATAATCACTTACATCACCGGGAGCAATTACCACACCCGCGGCATGCTTTGATGCATTCCGGTTCATCCCCTCCAGTGTTTTCGCATACTTGAAGAGCTCGATCATCGTGGGATCGGTGGTCTTGGAATAATCTTTTAGTTCGGGAACTTCTGCGAGTGCCTTTTCGATACTGTAAACCTTGCCGAAGATGGAAGGTATGAATTTTGTGATATAATTTACTATATGCAGAGGGACATTTAGCACCCGTCCCACATCCTTTATCGCAGCTTTCGATGCGAGTGTGGAAAAAGTTATAATTTGAGAAACCGACTCTGACCCGTACTTCTGCTTGACATAATCGATCACCTTGCCCCTCTTTTCATCTGAAAAATCGACATCAATATCAGGCATCGACTTTCTTGCAGGATTCAAAAACCTCTCAAAAAGGAGATCGTAGTCAAGCGGATTTATCTTGGTAATTCTGAGCACAAAGGCAATCAGCGAGCCGGCAGCAGATCCTCTTCCGGGCCCTACAGCAACACCCATCTTTTTTGCCGCATCGATGAAGTCCTGCACGATGAGAAAATACCCCGCAAATCCCATCTCCTTGATTGTTTTGAGCTCATACTCAAATCTTTCCCTCAAATCATCACTTTTCTCACCGGGGAACACTTCATCAAACTTCTCCCGCGATAAAAATTCAAAATAACCGTCAAGTGTCTGGTCGGGTGATTCCGCGGGGATGGGGAATTTCGGGAAGAAATATTCCTTCTTGTCAAGATTGACATCACACTTGTCGGCAATTTCAAGAGTGCTGGCTATCGACTCGGGATAGTCCTTAAAAAGGGAAGTCATCTCTTCCTGCGACTTGAAATATATCTGATCTGTGCCGTATCTTAAACTTTTATAATCAGTCTCACCCCCTTTTTCAGAGAGCTTCAGGAGGATGTTGTGGGCGATGGCATCTTCGCGTTTTATGTAGTGACAATCGTTCGTTGCAACGAGTTTGATGCCCAGTTCTTTTCCAAGTTTTGGCATTCCGTCAAGGATCAGCCTGTCATCGGCAATCTTGTGATCCTGAATCTCCAGATAAAAGTCATCACCAAAAATCTCCTGATACTGTTTCGACACTTCCTTTGCTTTTGAGTAATCCCTTCGTCTGAGGTAGAAGGAGACCACCCCCCCGAGACACGCGGAAGTACAGATCAATCCTTCGGAATACTCCTTTAGGAGTTCCAGGTCAATTCTTGGCTTGTAATAGTAACCTTCCAAAAAACCTCTCGAGGAAAGTTTAATCAGATTCTTAAATCCCTGGTTGTTCTTTGCCAAAAGTATAAGGTGGTGGTATGCTTTCTTCCTGTTTCCGGTGACGGGATCCAGTTCAACAGTTTTGTCAAATCTGCTCTTGTTCTCAATTGTGATGTAAGCTTCCATCCCGAGGATCGGTTTCATCCCCGCTCCCTTGGCAGCTTTATAAAACTCCGGGATGCCATACATGACACCATGATCGGTAAGAGCTACGGCATGCATCTCGAATCCGGCAGCAGCCTTAACCAGGCTCTTTACCGTACACGCAGCATCCTGCAAACTGTAGTGTGTGTGATTGTGTAAGTGTACAAATTTACCCATTCCTATCCCTTCCCGGTGGAACCAAACCCGCCGGAGCCTCTTTCTGTTTCACTGATAATCTTTGTTTCTTCGATTTTTGCACGATGCACCTTCCCAAGGATTAGCTGGGCAATCCTGTCACCCCGCTTTATTTCGAAGTCTTCCTGCCCGAAATTGAAGAGGATAACCTTTATTTCACCGCGATAGTCTTCATCAATGGTACCCGGAGCATTTAATACCCCGATACCGTTTTTAAAAGCGAGACCGCTTCTGGGTCTTACCTGAATCTCATAACCGGCAGGAATCTCCACCTGCAGATTGGTGGGAATTGCGGCGAATCCACCTTTTGGAATCACTACCCTCTCTTCAATTCCCGCTCTGATATCCATTCCTGCAGCACCCCCGGTCTGATACTCCGGAAGGGGGATATCCGACATTGAATCGTCAATTCTCTTGAATTTCAAAACTAAATTTTCGTTCATTCTAATTCCTCTTAAATTTCTTTGGCAGACCTTTAACAATGTCGCCGATTATTTTTAATTCTCTCGTGCTCATCACTCCCGTCACAACGAGCAGAGCAAGGTATCCCAGACTCAAACCAAGTTTTATAAATACTGAAACAGACTGCCCCGAAATAAACAAATAATAGACTACAAACACTCCCGTGATCAGAATCAGGATTGTAAATATTTTTCTGAATTCGTAG
The DNA here is from genome assembly GCA_020161395.1 of Bacteroidota bacterium. Taxonomy (NCBI): domain Bacteria; kingdom Pseudomonadati; phylum Bacteroidota; species Bacteroidota bacterium. The sequence goes on along the minus strand of JAIUOE010000008.1, from coordinate 105,894 downwards.
TCTATCTCAAACAGCTTTCTGCCATAATAAAAGAACGCAATTGCAATAACAACATAACAACCGAGTGTGGCAAGCGCAGCCCCCATCATACCAAAAACAGGGATAAGAAGGAAATTTAGAGCAATGTTAACTATTGCCCCTGCTCCCAGCAGTACGGGAATCGGTATACTCTTCTCTTTAATATAAAATGAAGCATTGAAATTAACATAAAATCCGTAGAAGAGATATCCCAGAAGTATTACAGGAATGATATTTCTGCCCGACCAGAATGCCTCTCCCAAAAAATGAACCCTGCCATACCCCAGCTCTGTGATATTCTCAATAAACAGGGAGAGAATCACCACAATTACACTTCCTGCAATGGTAAAGTATGTAAAAACCTTCGAAAATAGTTGCTTCGCATTGTCATCAGAAGCGTGTTTCAGGAAAAAAGGCTGCCATGCAAACTGAAACATGCTCACAAAAAGCATCATGAAAATGCCGAGTTTATAGTTCGCATTGTAAATACCGAGAGTCTTAAGATCGGTAAGCCTCTCCACAATTGGCTTATCAATCACCTGCATCATCATGGCTGCAAATCCTGCAGGAAGAAAAGGAAGTCCGAATTTTAATATCCGTTTCAGAAGCGAAAAATCGTATTCTGTCGAGAGATTTCCATGAACATAAGGAATCAGAGCCATAAAAGAATAGATTGAAGCCACGAGATTTGAAATGAGCACCGCTTCCACCCCCATCTTGAAACCAAGAATCAGAATAAAATTCAACCCGATATTTATCAGGATATTTATCACCCGTATTTTGGAGAATAAAAGAGCTTTGTTTTCCAGACGGAGATAAATAAAAGGGAGTACAGTCAGTGCATCAAGTGCGAGTATGTTTATTGCATAAGAGATCAGGTGTTCATATTTCCCCGATACGGCAGAATCGATACTGATCGAAATCCCCAAATGTGGCTTCAAAAGGAAAAGAATAACTGAAAAAATTGCTGTCGAAGTTAGAATTGTCAGATAGGAAGTTGTGAAAACTTTTGAAGACCCCCTGTTTTCTTTCATCGAACCCATCTTTAAATAAGCAGAGTCCATTCCATAAATAAACACGATATTAAATATCGCCATATAGGAATAGAGGTTAGCCACCACTCCCATGTCATCGGGATTAAAAATATTACTGTAGAAAGGGACTAAAACAAAATTAAGGAAGCGGCCAACTACGGTTGAGATTCCATAGATAACCGTTTCCTTTGAAAGTTGCTTTAATTTATCAATCATTCTTTGGGTTTGAGCTTCAGATCAAGCGAAATATCAAGTGCCTTGACGCTGTGAGTGAGTGCCCCTATTGAAATGTAGTCAACGCCGGTCTCTGCAATTTCCCTTACATTTTCAAGGGTTATCCCTCCCGATGCTTCGAGCAGACAGGTATTGTTGGTTATTTCCACCGCTTTTCTGATCTCTTCCACATTGAAATTGTCGAGCATAATAACATCCACACTGCTCTCGAGAGCCTCTTTCAGCTCTTCAAGATTCTTTACTTCAACCTCGATCTTGTATGAAGTCTCATTTTCTGTCTGATGCTCTTTTACTGCTTTTACCGCGTCAGAAATCGATCCGGCAGCCTCAATATGATTGTCTTTTATTAGGTACATGTCATAAAGCCCGGTCCGGTGATTGAGGCATCCACCTGTCTTCACAGCAAGCTTGTCCGTAAGTCGCAATCCGGGAGCTGTTTTTCTTGTATCGAGAATCCTGACTGTGGTTCCTTCTACAGCTCTCGCATATTGCGCTGACAGAGATGCAATTCCTGACATTCTCTGAAGGAAGTTCAGGGATGTTCTCTCTGCCACAAGTATCGAAGCTGCATTTCCCTCAACTTCAATAAGTATGTCACCTTTTTTAATTACGGATCCATCATCAAAAAAGACATTAAATTCAACAGTTTCATCTACAAGCTCGAAAACCTGACGGGCAACAGCCACTCCGGCAAGCACTCCATCTTCCTTCGCCCGGAAAATTCCAGTTGCGGGACGGTTTTCTTTGATAATTGCTTCTGTGGTAATGTCGCCGCTCTTTATATCTTCTTCGAGAGCTGACTCAATTATCCTGTCAATCTGTTTCAGATATCAGTCCTTAAAATATTTGTCGATCAGTTTATTAAACAATTCCGGTGACCTTACAGGTTTCCCGGTCGCCACACTTACAAAAGCATGCTGGGTGTAACCCGTGGCAATAAGCCTGTCACCCACTTTTATTGTATAATCAATTTTCAATTTTGCCAATGGTTTGCTGCTCATTGCCGATTCAATCTCAATTATCTCATCGTAATATGCCGGCGAGTGATACCTTACATATGTATCATAAAGCGGAAGCATAAAACCCGCCTCTTCCATCTCCTTGTACGACATTCCCATGTCTCGAATCAACTCTGTTCTGCCGACCTCAAAAAATTCCAGATATTTGCCGTTATAGACAAATTTCATCTGATCGGTATCAGCATACCTTATTCGTACAGTTGTTACGAACTTCACCATCGGCTATTCCTGAAAAGAGCCAATTCCGGCGAATTTTTCGATTCTGTTTTCAACCAGTTTATCAGGCTTTATTTTAACCAGATTTGCCAGCTCCTCAGTGATTATCCCCTTAAGGATTTCCGCCATCTCCTGATGATCCTTGTGGGCACCACCGAGCGGCTCGGGAACAATACGGTCAATTACTTTCAGCGGAAGAAGATCCTGTGCGGTAAGCTTGAGTGCCTCGGCTGCCTGTTCCTTGTAGTCCCAGCTCCTCCAAAGGATGCTCGAACATGATTCGGGACTGATTACGGAATACCATGCATTCTCCAGCATAAGGATTCTGTCACCAACTCCCATACCAAGTGCACCTCCGCTCGCACCTTCACCAATAATCACAACAACAATAGGCACTTTCAATCTTGCCATCTCAAGCAGGTTCCGGGCAATCGCTTCCGCCTGACCTCTCTCCTCAGCTTCGAGACCGGGGAACGCCCCCGGAGTGTCGAGAAGTGTAACAACAGGTAAATTAAATTTCTCGGCAAGTTTCATCAGACGAAGGGCTTTTCTGTATCCTTCAGGATTGGGCATGCCAAAATTACGGTAAAGATTGCTCTTGGTGTCTCGACCCTTCTGCTGCCCGATAATCATGACTTTAAAATTCCCTATCATGGCGAATCCGCCAACCACAGCCTTGTCATCACCGAATGTGCGGTCACCATGAAGCTCCATGAAGTTACTTGTCATGTTGTAAATGTAGTCAAGGGTGTATGGTCTGTCGGGATGTCTGGCAAGTTGAACCTTTTGCCAACGGGTAAGACTGTGGTAGATGTTCTCTTTCAGTTGTTTTACCTTGTCCTCGATCTTTGCTATTTCTCCATCAATCTGGAGACCGTCGGAAGCTTTTTTCATCTCCACGAGTCGTTCTTCGAGTTCAATTATCGGTTTTTCAAAGTCTAAAATTGTCTTTGCCATGTTACTGTTCGTTCATTAGTTTATTAAAAGTCTTGCCTATTATTTCCAAATCAAGCCAGATATTTTGATTTTTAGCGTAAAAAATATCCGATTTGGCAGAATCTTCATCTTCATCCATATCCGTAAACCAAAAGCCGGTCAATCCCTTTTTCCCGAGCCAGGGTTCACCCTTGGGCGTTTCTTCTTTCGGACCGACAATACTGCATTCACCTTTCAAAACTCTCCACATCCCTTTTATGAACGAGTAAAACCGGCTCTCTCTCCCGGAAATCATTTTTACTGCAAAAAGAAATGGAAAAAGGAAAAATAAGATAAAAAGTGAGAAGAGAATATCAAAGGATTTCTTTATTATTTTATGAAGAGGAAACCCGATATTGTAATTCACCTCAAAAAGCTGTATCTCGTTAAGAATTGAAACTTCAGATTTGCTCACCATAAAATCACTCTCACCACCTGTGATTTGAAACTCGACATTTTCCTTCCGGCATGCAGCTACAATTCCTATTATTGCATTGTAACTCAACTCCCCGGTGGTAAAAATCACCTCTTCAATCCCCTTTTCCCTGATAACCCTGATTATATTGTCCAAACTTCCGATTACCTCAAATCCTTCTATTCGCTCCCCGATTTGCAGTCTTTTTGTCCCGATCAACCCGGCAATACGGGAATATTCCCCCTTTTTCTTCTGCAATTTTTTTGCGAGTTTTATGGCTTCTTCACCTGTCCCGACCACAACTGCCCTTTTCCTTAGAGAGACATCACCGGAAGCCCCTGCTTTAAACCACAATTTGGCAAAAATTCTCCACCCGCCGAGTGTAAAAGGAAGTGTAAAGTAAAGAATCAGCACTACACCCCTTGAAAAAGCATAATCCTTGAAGAAAAATGTGAGTGAGGTAATAACGAAGAATCCTGCTATCACCGCTCCAAGAGTCCGCAATACCGACAGCCGGTCTTTTCTGTAAACCGAGAGCACCGCCGAAGTGAGTATGTGAACCAAAACCGGTATCGAATAAATTACCGGGATTCCATACGAGGGAATTCCCGACTCCCAGTCCCGGTAGGTTGTGTAAATCTTTACCGCCAGAAACATCGTGAGATTGTAAAACAGCAAATCCATCAGAACGGAAACGAAAACCAGTTTTTTCTTCCCTAAAAATGCGAGCATCTCCCTTGCAAGTATTGCCGTGCGAAGAAAAAGAAGTAGAAAAAATGACCCGGCATAATATTTCTTCACGAAAATGTGCATAGCCTCATAGAAGACTTTCACTTCGTTTAGATTGCTTCTTTTTGTACTCTCACCTTTATAATGGATGATTTCGGTCGTGTGGACATAGTAAACTTTGTATCCTGCTTTGTTCACCCTGTAACAGAGATCGAGATCCTCGCCATACATAAAGAAAGTTTCATCAAGACCACCGGTTTTTTCGTACACTTCCCTCCTGATCATCATGAATGCACCCGAGATGGCATCCACAGCATAGGTCTCGTTTTCATCGAGATATGTCAGATTGTAGCGGGCGAACAGAGGGCTGCGGGGGAACAGCGTCGAGAGTCCTGTCACTTTTGTGAATGATGCCCAGGGACCGGGGAAACCGCGTCTGCAGGCAAGCTGGAGTGTACCATCTGTATTCAGCAGCTTACAACCCGCCATGCCGGCTTCAGGTGTTGATTCGAAAAATGAAATCATCTTTTCGAAGGTATCTTCCTTCACCAAAGTATCAGGATTCAACAGAAGAAGGAATTTTCCTTTTGCAATTTTGAGACCCAGATTGTTGGCTTTACTGAACCCGAGATTCCTGCTGTTCTCTATCAAAGTAACTTCGGGATACTTCTGCCTGATTAATTCGATACTTCCGTCATCGGATGCGTTGTCAACTACAATCACTTCAGTGCTTATATTCTTCGAAGCACTTTTAATCGATTCCAGAAGATTCTGGATGAACTCCTTTACATTGTAGTTAACAATTATAATCGACAGATCGATCACAGCTACCGTGCCCTACAACGAGCCAAAAATACTTCCAAGTCTGAGTTTCCAGACCATGAAAACCGCTTCCTTCACTATCTTGTTCGACATTTTTGATGTTCCCTGAAAACGGTCGAAGAAAATAATCGGTATTTCAGCCAGACGGAAGCCTTTTTTCCACGCCTTGAAATTCATCTCTATCTGGAAGGCATATCCGTTTGATTTTATGTTATCAAGGTTTATCGACTTAAGAACTTCAACCCGAAAACACTTGTATCCTCCGGTAGCATCCTTTATCGGCAGACCTGTAATGACTCTTGTATAAAAATTGGCAAAATAGCTCAACAACAGCCTTTTCATTGGCCAGTTTATCACATTCACACCGGTGAGATATCTGCTGCCAATCACGAGATCGGCATCAGCAATTTTTTCCAGAAACTTTGGAACAACCTTTGGATCATGTGAGAAATCGGCATCCATTTCAAAAACGAAATCATAACCGTTATTGATTGCATATTTGAAACCGTCGCAATAAGCGGTACCCAAGCCCATTTTACCCGGTCGTCGGAGGATGTGTATCCGTTCATCATTTTGTGACAGTTTTTCCACATAGTCACCCGTACCATCCGGTGAATTATCATCGACCACAAGAACATCCAGACCCTCTATTCCAAGCTCAAACAGCACGGGAATGAGTTTCTGGATATTATCCATCTCATTGTAGGTAGGCACTATTATTAATGTTTTTTTATCCATACCACTTTCCATATTTCGGGATTAATCGTAATGTCCTTTTCCAAACAGTACTACAAAGACCGTCCGGAACAAAATTTTGATATCTGTTTTTAGCGACATGTTCTCAATGTAAAAAAGATCGAACTGAAGTTTGGTCTTCACATCTTCAATATTTTCATCATATTTATGCTTCACCTGAGCCCAGCCTGTAATTCCCGGTCTCACTCTTAGTCGCCTTTTATAATAAGGTATTTCCTTCGCCAGTTGCTCAACAAAAAACGGTCTCTCAGGACGGGGACCAACCAGGCTCATTTCGCCTTTAAAAACATTCCATATCTGTGGCAACTCGTCAATTCTTACCCGTCTGATAAATCTCCCGACACGGGTTATTCTGGGATCATCTTTTTGTGACCAGACAGGTCCCGTCCTCTTTTCGGCATCCTGATACATCGAACGGAACTTGTAAACCTTGAAAACTTTTCCATTCAACCCGCTTCTTTCCTGTTTATAGATAACGGGTCCTTTGCTGTCAATTTTAATCGCAACCGCCGCTGCGAGAATTATCGGGGAAGCCAACAGTAAAATGATAAATGAAACAACAACATCTATCACCCTTTTTGCTCCCCTCTCCCATTCAGACATTAACTGCGGATTAATGTCAATAAGTGGAAATCCGTAAAGCTGCATCGTTTTTGCCTGACCGCTAAGAATTTCGTAAAGATCAGGAATGATTTTCAGCCTTACTTCCTTGGTCTCGCAACGGGAAATTATCTCTATTAGCAGGTCATCGTGGTTCCTGCTCACCGAAAGGATCACCTCTTTTATCCCGAGGCGGTCAATAATATCCTCAATCTCATTCACCCTTCCTACAACCGAAACCCCGTTATACTCCTTACCAATATTCTCTTCCTTAATGGCAACATAACCTGTTATGTCGAGTCCGAGCGCGGGATGAGAATTAATCTGGTCATGTATCTCCATTGCCCGCTCATTGAATCCGACTATGAGAGCCTTCTTCCTGCCGATTCCCTGAATCAACAGTTTCCTTTGAATCGATCTGAGGAGAAGGCGTCCGGTTACGGTCAGCGAAACCATAAGTCCCCAGTATATAAATATCAGGAATCTGTTCCCCGTATTCTCGCCAGTCCCTGAATCGTCAATAAAAATCGCAAAAAAGAGGATGAATGTCCCCCAAAAAGTGGTTTTTACTAGAGTAAATATCTCATCGAATCGTGAGAGTGCAAACCATGTCCTGTACATTCCGAAAAATACAAAGAGCATAAACCAGTAGAAAAATATCACCAGCATCGGTATTAGAAATCCGGGCTCTGTAAATTGTGCAAACATCCCCGACTCGTTCCGGATATAAAAATATATTACCCAGGCGAGATTAATCGTTATAAAGTCAGCAGCAATTAATAGAAATTTTTCTTGTTTTTTGTTCAATTTGCTTAATATTACAGGTTTTTGTTTATTAATGGTCTGCTTTCGTCAAGCTTCCAAATTTTTGTCATATATGCGAGTCCGGAAAAATAGCCACTCCATATCGCTTTGAGAGTTCTTCCTTTTTCCGCTGCACCTTTAATTATTGCAAGCGATTTCAGAATCGTAATTGCCGTGGAATAAAGGAACACATAAAGTTTTTCGAAGAGATTATGATCTCTGAAAATAAGGAACCTGTTCCTTGTAAAATAATAATGGTACAGTTTAGAGTACTGTTCAAATGATTTGCCTGCCCCCGACTGATGATACATCACTGCGTTGGGAGTAAACATAATTTTGAATTTTTTATTTACCCTCAGTGAGTATTCAAGGTCTTCAAAATACATGAAAAAGAACTCACTCATGAAGCCAGACTTCTCAAAAACCTCTCTTTTTATCAGCAGACAGGCTCCTTCAGCGTGAGTTATCTCCATTTCTGAATTGCAATTTTCAGAAGCTTTTGTACCTTTCCCGAGTGAAACATTTCCACACCGCCAAAAAATGTAACGGCTGCCGGCACAGTATATTTTATCCCTCTCATCCAGATACAGCACCTTCGGGGACACTATCCCGATTGCAGGATCTCTCTCGGCGACTTTCACCATCTCAGAGATTGTATTTCCCCCAAATTCAGTGTCGTTGTTAACATACAGAACAAAATCGGCACCCTGGGCGAGAGCATATCTGGCACCCGTATTCATTCCTCCGGCGTAGCCTGTGTTTTCTTCGTTCAGGATTACAGGCAGATTAGTAATTTCTGAAAAAAGCCTCTTGCCGCTTCCGTCCGGTGAATTGTTGTCAACGATGACGGGATACAACCCTTTGCAGTCCTCTCTTTGAAGACTTTTCAAACAATTCAGTGTATCGTCATATCCATTGTAATTCAGAATTACGGCAAATACTTTTTTCAATCGTCAGCCTTCAAGAATTCCAGTCAGGTTGGGTCCCCTTCCCGAGCCAAGATTATGGCTGAAATAATCATTCAGAGCCGCCCGTGCAACTTTTGCAAAAGGTTTGTTTGTGAACGACCACACAACAATTTTCAACGAAATCACAGTAAAAAAATAGATCGCCGATATTAGACGGATGATCCCCGAATTCATCTTGTTATTCAGTAAAAAACGATTCCTGACAGAGTAATATAGTTTTAGAGGGCTCTCTCTTTCACCCAAAACTTTGTGATAGATTACCGCAGAGGGTTGATATAATAGTTTGAAACCGCACTTTCGTAACCTTGCTGAAAATTCTATGTCGTCAAGGTACATGAAAAAATCTTCATCTTCCAACCCGGCTTTTGCAAGATGATCGGTTCTGAACAGGATCATGCATCCGGTTAGAAAATCAGTCTCGGTTACTTGATTGTGTGATTTCCTCTCTACAGGTAACCCTTTGTCCAGGTGAACCGCCAGTCCCCGCCACTTTATCATTTTACCATTACCAAACCAGATGGTTTTTCTGTCGTGTTCGGCAAGTATGAGTCCACCCGCCGCGGCTGCCTGCGGATCTGATTCCATCGCATTTACAAGTTCTGAGAGAAAGTTTGGCTCAACAATGGTATCATTGTTAAGAACCAGCATATATTTAGGTCCAAATTTGGAAGCTTCCCTGAATCCGCGGTTTATTCCCCCCGTATATCCGAGATTCTTCTCTGTAATGTAAAGATCAAGTGCCGGAAATTTCTTCCTGAAAAGCTCCACGGAATCATCAGTTGAGCAATTGTCAACAATGAGAATTCTGTAGTTCTCATAGTCTATTCGTTGCAGAGATTCAATACATTCCACCGTGTCTTTTGCCCCATTATAATTCAGCATGATAACTACGGTAAGGGGTTGTGCCATCTTTCTCTTCAAAAATAATTATTTGTAAACTTTAAATATACTGAATTCCTTGAAGTCTTTAAGACGGACAGAAATATCTTGAACCGGTGCATCTTACAGGATTGCCGGAAATTTTGCAACCGTCGCAGATAGTCAGGTCAGACTAAAGAATATAATCCCTCCTGTTTTGTAAATTGCACACTCAAAAAAAAGAATTTCCCAAGTTTGAAAAAATCGAATCTGTTACTCTTCTTCCTTTTTCTGCTCCTTCCTGTTGGAGTTTTCTCTCAGGGATTTGTAGTCGTACTTTCTTCGGATGCTAACAGAAATGCCCTGACAGAGAAATATGAAGAAGCCATGCGTGACGGACTGAATCCCGAAATACTTGATTTCAAGTTAAAATCGGGAATCGTTTACAGGATATGTACGGGATTTTTTGATGATGTTAATTCTGCAGTAAATCTCTGGGACGATCTCAGACAAAAAGAGAAGTACAAGGATGTCTGGGTTCTTCCCGTTCCACCTGCTCTGATGACAAAAATGCCTGAAATTGACAAGGATGAATTTTCACGCATCTATGCCAACATTGCTCTGATGATAAACACCAAAGATTATCAAGGTCTGAACAGATACATCAATCCTGCATATGGTTTCTATGTGATGATTAATCCTGGTTCCTCATTTTTGCCTGTTCATCTTGATTCCATCCCGACAAATCTGGAGGACATCTTTGCAACCGGAATTTTCATCTACTTTGATGACCAGATTAAACTGCAACCCGATGATATGACATTTGGAGAAATTCCTGCCTACAATTGTGAAACAGGAGACTGGTCGAAAGAGGGATGCTTCATTCAGGGTGTCAGGTCATACAGCAGAATCTCCCGCTGGGAATATTCACTTCTTGAATACGATGACTGGGATGATGCTTCAGTACAAAAATTGAGGCTGGCAGAGAGTAAAATTGTCCTCAGAACAATAAACACACAAGGTTTTGAAATCGACTTCGCATACGAAAACGGGAAGTGGTACATCGCCGCTTTTGATCTCGCAACCGATTGTAATCAATAGTCTTAACGGATTTAATCATGACATTTAATTCAAATCTCAACCTCCTCAAAGCCATAGGGAGAACCCCCTGCGTAAAATTGGAAAATATTTCAAAACTTACAAATCATGAAGTGTGGGCTAAACTGGAATTTATGAATCCCGGCGGGAGTATTAAAGACCGCATCGCCATGTACATGATCGAAAAAGCGGAAAAGGAAGGGAAAATAAAACCGGGTGATACCATTATCGAGAATTCCTCGGGTAATACTGCTATGGGGCTGGCAATTGTCTGTAAACAGAAAGGCTACAAATTAAAAATCGTTATAAGGAACACTACTTCCAAAGAAAAAATTAAGATGCTCGAAATAATGGGTGTGGATGTTATCAAGGTTGATGCATCCCTTCCGCCGGAACATCCCGAGTCGTACAACAATTTCGCTGCCAAACTCGCCGCTGAAGACCCCAATGTTTTCTATATCGATCAGCACAACAACCTCGACAACAACGAGGCTCACTACATGTCAACCGGTCCTGAAATCTGGCAACAGATGAACGGAAGAATCGACTATTTCGTGGCGGGTGTGGGAACAGGCGGAACATGCACTGGTGCAGGAAGATATCTCAAAGAGAAAAATCCCGACATCAAGGTTGTGGGGGTTGATCCGGTGGGTTCAATTTTTTACGAGTACTTTAAAACCAAAAAGATTGGAACTCCCTCCCGATACCTAATCGAAGGACTTGGTGACGAATTTCTTATTCAAACAGCCCAACTCCAGGTACTCGATGACATGATTCAGGTGACTGATAAACAGGCCATTGAGCATACTTTTCTGCTTGTGGCTGAGGAAGGAATTTTATCCGGTGGGTCATCGGGTGCGAACATTTTCGGTGTCTTGTCACTTGCAAAACAACTGAAGGAGCCCTCAGTCATCTGTACCGTCATCTGCGACTCAGGCTATAAGTATCTCTCCACCGTCTATAACGATGACTGGCTAACTGCGAATAACCTGATATAATTCGTGATTTTTTGCTTTAATGCAAAAATGTTCGCGTGTTTTTTTGCTTTAAAGCAAAAATGTTCGTATTTTTCGAGGAATCAATTTTAGAGCATGAAAAATGGAACTGAATCGTTATCTGACTGACTCTATCACAGAAGACCTCAAAGAAAAGATGGTTTTCATTGGAGGCGCACGACAAGTTGGTAAAACCACCCTGGCTAAAAGGTTTATCACTCAAAACTTCCCCAAATGGCATTACTACAATTGGGACAATTCCGACCACCGAAAAGCCCTTAAAGACTACATCCTTCCCGGCGATGATTCCCTCCTTATTCTAGATGAAATACATAAATACAGAATTTGGAAAAGTTTCATAAAGGGAATATTTGATTCCTGGAAAGAAAAATACAGCATTTTGGTTACCGGAAGTGCCCGGTTAAATATCTACCGTAAAGGGGGAGATTCACTTCAGGGAAGATATCACTATTACACTCTTCATCCCTTCTCGCTGGCAGAGATTGAAGGAAGAGCCAATAGCATCCACCCAGGTACGGAACTGGTGCTCGATCACAATGGCTCTAATGAAAATCTTGAAGCACTTTACAAGTTTGGAGGATTTCCCGAACCATTTGTAAAACAGGATGAAAGAGTGCTGAGAAGATGGCAAAATGAAAGACTGGAGAGACTTTTTCGGGAAGATATCCGCGATACACAGGATATCAGAGATATTTCAAACATGAAATTGCTTGGTGATATGCTGCCATCAAAAGCAGGAGGACCACTTTCGATAAATGCCATTTCAGAAGATCTTGAAATCAGCCACCGCGCCGTATCGAGTTGGATTAATATTCTTGAAGAGTTCTACTATACCTTCAGAATCTATCCTTATCATTCATCCAAAGTCAGATCGTTAAAAAAGGAGGCGAAGGTGTATATGTATGACTGGTCACAAGTCGAGGAACCCGGGCAGCGTTTCGAAAACATGATAGCTTCGCATCTGCTTAAATTCATTAATTTTATGGTAGAGAATCAGGGCTATAAACTTGATTTGTTTTATTTGAGAAATGTGGACAAAAAAGAAGTTGACTTTTTGGTTACTTATAAAAATCAACCGTGGTTCAGTGTGGAAGTGAAGTTAAGTGACACGAGTCCGTCAAAAAATATCGCCTTTTTCCGGGATCGCTTAAAAATTCCCTTCAACTATCAGATTGTAATGAAAAACGATATTGACCTGATTAAAGATAACATTCGGGTTATGTCGGCTTCGAAATTCCTCACCGCACTCGTCTAAGAACAAAAGATTATTGCATTACTGCATTATTGGATTATTGGATTATTGGATTATTGCATCCCCTCAATCTTCAAACGAACTGATATCCCCGGCTCCTTCTCTGATAATTACGGGTTCATCACCACTTAGGTCAATAACACTTGAGGGCTGGTTTGGGACATAACCTGCTGAAAGCATAACATCGACTGCAAACCCCAAAACTGATTCAATCTCCTCAGGTCGTGTAAGAATGTCACCTCTTCTGTTGGTTGTGGAGGTACTGACGATCGGATGTCCGAGTTCCCTGGCGAGCTCAATCGCTATTGCATGATCGGGAACCCTGATACCCACTGTTTTTCTTTTCGACCACAATCTTTTTGGCACTTCCCTTGCCGCAGGAAGGATGAATGTGTATGGACCCGGAAGCAATTTTCTCATCTTTTTGTAAGCAAAGTCGGAGACTCTGGCATATGTGGAAATATCTTTGAGATCAGGAACAATAAAACTGAAAAGCTTGTCCCTGGTCTCATTCTTGATCGAGAAAAGGCGTTCAAGGGCACCTTTGGCATAAATACTGCACCCCATTCCGTAGTATGTGTCAGTCGGGAATATCACTATTTCCCCTGCACGAAGAGACTCAGCAGCTTTAGTGATAAATCTCTTCTGTGGTGTTATCGGATGAAGTTCGTACAATTCCATTGGTTTCTGTTCCAAAAATCAAAAAAAATGAAGAACAAATTAATGCAATTATTCAATAATGCAGAAATTCAATAATTTTCAGCAAGTAAAATCCGCTTTAAAATAAAAAAGGCCACCCTTTCGAGCAGCCTTAAACACTAAAACTAAATCACTACCAGCTCATAGTTCATAGCTAATAGATCATAGCTAAATCAGGTTCCTGCGGAATAATCATCCATATATTCAATTTGCTCCGGTGTCAATTTGTCGATTGAATAACCAAGAGTTGAAAGTTTAATTCCGGCGATTTCCTGATCCTGAGCTTCAGGAATGTCATAAACTTTATTATCAAGTTTATTGCCATTTTTGTGTTCGTTTGCAAGGCGAACCTGTGACATGAATTGGTTGGCGAATGACATGTCCATCACTTCAGAAGGATGTCCTTCAGCAGCAGCGAGATTTACAAGTCTGCCCTGTGCGAGAAGATATATTTTTCTTCCGTCAGCAAGAGTGTACTCTTCGTTGTTTGGACGCACAGTCCTCTTCTTTACAGCGATTGCTTCGAGATCGTTGATATTGATTTCGCAGTCATAATGACCGGTGTTGCAGATAATTGCACCATCTTTCATTACTTCGAAGTGTCTCTTTACAATGATATCTTTGATGCCGGTAGCGGTAATGAATACATCGCCGATTGCAGCAGCCTGATCCATTGTCATAACGCGCATACCTTCCAGTGTGGCTTTTAGAGCAGCGGTTGGCTTTACTTCAGTGGCTATAACATTTGCACCCATTCCCTGGGCTCTCTTAGCAACACCACTTCCGCAGTGACCGTAACCGGCTACCACGAAGTTTTTACCAGCAAGCAGGATTGATGTAGCTCTGAGGATACCGTCAATTGATGACTGACCAGTTCCGAACACATTATCAAAATCCCATTTGGTTTCAGCATCGTTCACGGCAATTACTGGATATTTCAATGCACCTGCATCCGCCATGGCTCTCAGTCTGTGAACGCCGGTTGTTGTCTCTTCGGTACCACCGATGATGGTCGGGATGAGTTCAGGGAATTTGTTGTGAACGGTGAAAATAAGATCTGCACCATCATCGAGCGTAAGATTTGGTTTCATGTCGAGTGTGCGTTCGATGCACCAGTAGAATTCTTCAACATTCATTCCATGCCATGCATATATCTCAGTTCCATTGGCGGCAAGTGCTGCAGCAATGTCGTCTTGTGTTGAAAGTGGATTGCAACCGCTCCATGAAACTTTTGCACCTGCTGCAGAAAGGGTTTCGATAAGCACTGCAGTCTCTTTTGTAACATGAAGACAGCCGGCGATTTTATAACCAGCCAACGGTTTTGTGATTTCAACTTCTTTTCTGATTTTCATCATTACGGGCATTCTTGACTCTGCCCACTCAATTTTCATTCTTCCCGCGTCAGCGAGGGAAATGTCTCTAACTTTGTAGTGACCTTGTTTGTGATCCATTAAATAAGACTCCTGATTTTCATATAATCGAGTGTATAAAACAAATTAATTAGCGTATTTCTTGAAAGTATCTACCAGGTCGAGTTTCTCCCAGGTAAATCCGTCTCCACTTCTGCCAAAGTGACCGTATGCTGCGGTTGCTCTGTAAACGGGTCTCCTGAGTTGAAGTCTTTCAATAATTCCTTTTGGTGTAAGATCAACTTCTTTTTCGATCATTTTTGCAATCGCTTTGTCGTCAATCTTTCCGGTACCGTAGGTGTTAACAAAAATTGATACAGGCTGTGCAACACCAATGGCATAGGCAACCTGAATAAGGCATTCTTTCGCAAGTCCTGCAGCAACTACATTCTTTGCTATGTGACGGGCTGCGTATGTGGCGCTTCTGTCAACTTTGGAAGGGTCTTTACCCGAAAATGCGCCACCACCATGAGGTGCCCATCCACCGTAGGTATCAACGATGATTTTTCTGCCTGTAAGTCCTGTGTCTCCGTGTGGTCCGCCAATTTCAAATCTTCCTGTCGGGTTGATGTGGAATTTGGTGTTTTCATCAAGAAGATTTGCGGGTATCACGGTCTTTATAACATTTTCAATAACTTCATTTTTGATCGTTTCCTGATCGACATCTGCATCGTGCTGAGTGGAGATTACCACGGCGTCAACCCGAAGTGGTGTTTTGTCATCAGAATATTCAACAGTAACCTGTGATTTTGAGTCGGGTCTCAACCATTTCATCAAACCATTGTTGGCTTTTCTGATCTCAGCAAGTTTTGCCACCAGTTTGTGTGAAAGAACTATCGGCAAAGGCATCAATTCTTCTGTCTGATCGCATGCAAATCCAAACATAATTCCCTGATCACCCGCACCACCTGTATCAACTCCCATTGCAATATCTCTTGACTGTTCGTGCATTACATTGACAATACCGACACTTTCAGCAGCAAATTTATACTCCGATTTAGTGTAGCCGATCTCTTCAATGGTGGTTCTCACCACTTTATTAAGATCGATGTAAGCGTTTGTGGTTATTTCGCCACCTACTACAACAAGTCCCGTAGTGGCATAGGTTTCGCAAGCTACTCTTGAGTTGGGGTCCTGCTCGTATATGGCATCAAGAACCGCATCGGAAATAGCATCGCACAATTTATCGGGGTGTCCTTCAGACACCGATTCAGATGTGAAATAAAATGACATCTTGGTTTTTTCCTCGTTTAGACTGTTTAATTAAAATCAATTTCTGATGAATCACCGGTATTTACCCGGGTGTATTTTCCCCGCAGGAATGAATTCGCACCTATGAGCGAATCTTCGAAGATACATCTCTCCACTTCGGCATGGGGTCCAATAATGGAATTTTTTACTACCGACTCGGAAATCTTTACCCCCTCCGAAATGGTAACAAAGGGTCCGACCACGGAATTCATAATCACTGCACTCGGATGTATGTAGCACGGGGGATTGATGACAACCTTGCCACTTCCGTTTGAATCATGGTGCTTCGATAATAAAAACCTGTTTGTTTCCAATAAAGTTTCAGGTTTACCGCAATCATACCAGCCATCCACGGTGAACGGCACCATTTTCTCTCCCTGATCGAGCATCATCTGAAGTGCGTCTGTCAACTGGAATTCACCGCGGGTGCGGATATCGTTATCGATATTGTGCTTGAGACATTCTGCAAGTTTTTCTGAATTCCTGATATAATACAAACCCACAATAGCCATGTTTGACGGGGGAACTTCCGGCTTTTCAACAAGCTGTTTTATTTCTCCGTCCTCAATTATTGCCACACCAAACCTGCGGGGGTCGTCCACATATTTAAGCCCCAATGCACTCGCTCCCAACGAGAAAACCTTATCCAGATCGACATCAAATATTGTATCACCAAGAATAATAAAGATTTCATCGTTGCCAAAAGTGTGTGCAGCCTGATAAATTGCGTGACCAAGACCTTCCTGTTTTTTTTGCTCGACAAAGATCGAACCAATCATTGGAAAGTTCTTCTCGACATAATGTTTAATCATTCCGCCGAGATGACCCGTAACAAAGGTGGCTTCATGAATTCCTGAATCAAGCAGTTTCTGCAGAATATGGCCAAGAATCGGCTTGTCACCTACTGTAAGAAGCACTTTCGGAATCGTATTTGTATGTGGTTTTAAGCGGCTGCCTATGCCGGCTACCGGGATTATTGCTCGCATCAGGAATTTTTTTTAAATGAACAACAAAGATATTTATTTTTTTGCTTTGTAACCAAATTTCCGATCGCTATATTTAGGCTTTCATCCTTTTGGACCAAAGTGAAATCCGGGGGAAAGACTTAATCATTCCGACTGCAGCAATAATCAGGTAGAATGGAGTAATTGGTACCTTGAACCTGACACTTCCACCTAAAGGTCCTATGATTAAAGTAAAATAAAGAATTGTCAGGAGTAAAAAGAAAAGAATCTCCTTCTGTCCATCTTTGTACATTACCAGGATTCCGCGAAGAACAAACAAATATGTCATAGCCATAGATAACAAAATAAAGGCACCCGCAACCACCAAAGGAGTTGCCTTTCTCTCAAGAAATTCATCTATATGATTGTAAGCGGGGCTTCCTTTCGGCTGAACGAGAAGCTGATCCTTGATATGCAATATTTCTGCAAGAAGATTGGTTGAGAGTGAGAAATAAATATTTGTACTCCCAAAAAAGTGATTAATAAGGTACTCCTTCGGATGCGATTTTATAACTTGCCAACCTACTTCTGTTTCGACCTGATCTAAAATAAATGGATTGCTTAGGTCTTTTCCTGATTTTTGAACTCTGTCCTGAAGAATCGCGAGACTTGAATCCTTCGTCATTCCGTACTGATTTTCATAGATCGAACTGGCGAATATATATGCGACATTGAATCCTCCGTTCGTTGTATGACCAAAGTAACCGTAGAGCATATAATTTCTTATCAACCATGGTGAGAGAACAAGGAGGAGAACTCCGAGTAATACAGCCGCAGCGCGAACTCCCTCCTTCCACTTTTTGCCAAAATGAAATAGTAAGAAACCCGCCCAAACTACAACAATATAATTTGCAGCAGGTCTGATATAAACGCATAACGCTAAAAAAAACGCCGACAAAATCAAATCGCTGATTTTTACTTTTTCAACATACAGCAATAAGCTAAATGCAGAAGCCAATAAAATAGGAATAAACAAATTCTCCGTATAAAACATCTGGGAATACATAATTTGATGGGGTTCTATCGCCATCAATAGAGCCGCGAGAAGGCCGACCCTCCTTCCTAAGAACTTTGTCCCCATTCTCTCAAGTAGAAAGACTGATATTAAACCAATAAAACAATTTAACAGTAAAACAGCCCAGGGTTTTGGCCCAAAAATTTGGTAGACAAGTGAGGCAAAGAATGGAAAACCGGGAGCCCAAAAAGCATTTCCTCGATAATCTCCTTCCGTCAGACTTACTGCTAATGAGTGATACTGGGCGGCATCAAACCTTAGGACAACTTCATTCTGCGTAACAGGGTCCCAAGGCTGAAACGAGAAAAACGCCCCCAACCTAAGGGAGAGAGCCAATACAAGTATCAACCAGATGTAATTATCTTTATTTTGAAGGAATTTGAAACGCATCAGGGAAGAATGAATAGTACTCAGTACGATGATATCCTCGGATTTGAGAATTAATATTATTTTACCTGATAAATTTCGTAAAATTCCCTGAAATAAAATGACAATTCAAACAAGTATCACAAAACTTTTCAATATATCCCTCCCCATAATCTCCGGCGGTATGGTATGGGTCTCCGGCTGGAAGCTCGCTTCCGCAGTTTCTGAAAACGGAGGACTTGGACTAATCGGTGCAGGTTCAATGAAACCTGACCTCCTCCGGGAGCATATCAGGAAATGCAGAGCCGCGACTTCAAAGCCTTTCGGTGTTAATCTCCCGCAACTCAGGGAGGATATCTCCTCTCTTGTAGATGTGGTGCTTGAAGAAAATGTGGAGATCGTATTCACCTCTGCGGGACACCCCGGGCGGCATATCGAAAAATTGAAATCAAAAGGCGCCAGAGTGATTCATGTCGTTTCCAATATAAAACAGGGACTCAAATCCCAGGAAGTTGGTTGTGATGCAGTCGTTGGTGAGGGGGTGGAAGCCGGCGGGCATAACGGTCCGGATGAAATCACATCTCTCTGCCTGATCCCTCAAATGGTTGATGCGTTAAAAATACCTGTCATAGCAGCAGGTGGAATTGCGGACGGTCGTCAAGTGGCTGCCTGCCTCGCTCTCGGAGCTTCGGGTGTCCAAATCGGGACACTCTTTGCAGCATCAGTCGAATCCTCAGCCCATCCCCTGTATAAACAAATGGTTGTTGAAGCAGCAGATAATGGAACCATCCTCGGACTCAGAAACGCAGGTCTCGCAAGAATGATAAAAAATCCGTTTTCACTTCAGGCTCTTGAACTTGAGAAAAGGGGAGCCTCAAAAGAGGAAATAATCGAGGCTCTCGGCAGGAAACGGGAAATGATGGGAATCTTTGAGGGCAACTACGAGGAAGGGCAGTTCGAAGCCGGGCAGAGCTCCGGTTTGGTTAAGGAGATTCTGCCCGTTAGTGAAATTTTTCGGATGCTCTTACAAGAGATTTCTCTTTCCAAATCCTCCTTCAATCATTGTTTCGTCACCATACCGGAAATGTAGTCGGGAAGCCCTGATCTGTAATTATGCCTTCCTGTCAGCAGAAAATAAAGAGTTTCAGGGGCAATGTCATAACCGTTGTCCCAACAAATGGTTCCCAGATCATGATTAACTGAAAATGTTTTAAAGTATTCAATATTTTTAAGATTTTTGGACATTTCGCCTTTCCCTGTAAAAATACTTAGGTCAACAACCCCTGAAATTCCGTCCTCAAATTCAAGGTGAATTTTGTACTCTTCAAGATATTTGGCAATTTTTACATCGTAATACATGATTCCTCCTAAACTAAGGGTTCAATTCTAAAAACAGGTTTTTCATTTCTAATGTTATCCCAGTTTTCTTGGAGTTTAATTTTATTCTGCTTTGCCCACTCCAACACCATATTAGACGCTCTACTCGGAAAATTTCCTTCAATAATTTCCATGTCTTCGATTGAAACGATTACAACATCATCTCCATATCTGGCATGAAAATGAGGGGGATTATGATCATTATAGTACATTGTGATAATGATCCCATAAAATCGAGAAATTTCAGGCATATTAGGTACTCCTCTCCTACTCCAGCCCTCTTGACTTAAGCAGGGCGTCCACTTTTGGTTCTCTGCCGCGGAATTTTTTGTAATTTCCCATCAGATCCACACTTCCAAGGGGTTCGAGTATGTACTTTCTGTATTCTGATGCAGTTTTCTGATCAAAAATTCCCTTTTCTTCAAACGCTTCGAATGCATCTGCATCCAAAACGGCAGCCCAAAGATAACTGTAGTATCCTGCCTCATATCCCCAAACTGCAATATGCAGGAAGTTAGTGCTCATGTACCTTGGCAGAAACTCGGGTAAAATGCCCATTTTTTCCAGTGACTGTTTCTCAAAAGCTGCTACATCCTTTTCAGCGGGATCTGTCAATGTGTGCCAGTCGAGGTCAAGTATTGATGCAGCGATATACTCACCGGTCTCAAATCCCTGATTGAACTTCCCTGCATTGTCAATCTTTTTGATTAGCGAATCAGGCATCAGTTCTCCGGTTGCAAAATGCTTTGCGTACATCCGCAGCACCTCCGGTTGAAGTGCCCATTTCTCCATAATCTGTGAAGGCAATTCAACAAAATCAGCAGGAACAGATGAGGACCCCGGATAAGTTACATTCGCAAGAAGGAAATGCAGGGCATGACCAAATTCATGGAACAGCGTCCTGACCTCATCCAGACTGATTAAAGCAGGTTTGTCCGCAGTTGGCTTTGAGAAATTCCCTACATTATAGATCACAGGAGCAATGAAATTCCCGTTAATGTTGCTTTGAAGTCTGAAATTCTCGCACCATGCACCGTTTGTCTTGCTGTCCCTTGGATAGTAATCGGTATACAAAATTCCGATATGCTTTCCCGATGATTCCCTGACCTCGAATGCTTTAACATCAGGATGATACACTTCAATATCAGGTCTCGGTACAAACTGAATCCCAAAAAGCTTGGTGGAAACTGCAAATACACCGTTCAGGACATTTTCCAGTTTGAAGTAGGGCCTCAGCATTTCCTCGTCGAGATCGTACTTGGCTTTCTTTACTTTTTCGGCATAAAACCACCAGTCCCATGGCTCAAGTTTGAATTTACCACCTTCCTTGTCGATGATTTTCTGCATTTCGTCAACTTCGGATTGAGCCCGTTTCAGTGTCGGTTTCCAGACATCATACAGGAATTTGTACGCATTTTCAGGAGTTTTAGCCATTTTCTTCTCGAGAACGAAATCAGCCCAATTTTTATAACCAAGCAGGTTTGCTTTTTGAACCCTTAGCGAAACAATTCTGGAGAGTACTTTCTTGTTGTCGAGTTCGTCTTTATTGTTTCCTCTGTTCACATATGCCTTATACATCTTTTCGCGCAAGCTCCTGTTTTGAGCAAACTGAAGAAACGGCAGAAGTGTTGGTTTGTCGATAGTAAAAACCCATTTCCCTTTAAGTCCCTTTGCGGTGGCTTTTTCAGATGCGGCCGAAATCATATCCTGCGATAAACCCGCCAGATCAGCTTCTTTATCGACTACAAGATTAAATTTGCCGTTCTCTTTCCTGACATTGTCACCATAAAGCACATTGAGCTTGGAAAGTTCCTCATTTATCGCTCTGAGTTTTGTCTTCTGTGCTTCATTCAGGTTGGCACCACCTCTTACAAAATCAAGGTAATAATTTTTAAGGAGGAGTGATTGTTCTTCATTCAGCTTTTCTTTATCGCGATTTTCATATACTGTCTTTATTCGCTTGAAAAGTTTATCATTCAAATAAATATCATCCCTGTGCTTTGCCAGCATAATTGCAAACTTCTCCGACAACACCTGCATTTCGGCATTCGTTATCACTGAAACAAGATTTTGAAATACACGGTCAACTTTGGAAAGAAGTGAACCCGAAAGTTCCATAGCTTCGATTGTGTTTTTAAAATCGGGTGTTTCCCTGCCGGCAATAATCTTTTCAATCTCTATCGTCTGTTGTTTTATCCCTTCCTCATATGCCGGAAGGTAATGTTCAAGTTTTATCTCTGTAAACGGTGGAGTGCCAAACGGGGTTTTCCACTCTTTAAAGAAAGGATTGTCGTTGTTATTCAAATTGTTTTTCTGTCCATTATTTGTTTGAAACATCATAATCAGTATTGCCAGACTTAAAATTGCTGTTCTCATTTTTTTACTGTCGAATTGTTTTGGAAACTGTCTGCAATCTGCAAACCTCAACCTCAAATATATCAATTTTTCCGCACTTGAATTATCCGATTCGGGTTCACAATCCGAAAGGATGCAGTCATCCACAAAACAGTCTGGTGCTCACGAATGATTTCAATTAATCATAAATCACAACCCAAAATTAATAACTCTCAATTCCACCTGATTTCATTAATTTTGATGTTGATATTTTTTAAATTCTATATAACACAGGCACAGCCACAATGAAGACATTTGATATTTTCGATAAATTTGAAAAACGACATATCGGACCTAATGCACATGAAATAAAATTGATGCTGGATGAAACAGGAGTTGAATCAGTTGACCAGTTGATTGATGAAACCGTCCCCGAACACATCAGACTAAAAGAACCACTTCCCCACTTTGATGCCCTGACAGAAAACGGATACCTCGAATACCTGAGAAATGCAGGCAAAAAGAACATAATCGCAAAATCATACATTGGAATGGGATACTATCCGACTGTAACCCCGGCGGTTATTTTAAGAAATATCCTCGAAAATCCGGGCTGGTACACCCAGTACACCCCCTATCAGGCTGAAATCGCACAAGGAAGACTCGAAGCCTTAATGAATTTTCAGACCATGGTTTCCGATCTCACAGCTCTGCCGATTGCCAACGCCTCACTTTTGGATGAGGGAACTGCAGCATCCGAGGCAATGTTGATGCTTTTTGCGAATAAAACAAACAAATCCGCAACTAAATTTTTTGTGGATCAAGATATCTTTCCACAAACCATTGAGGTTTTAAAAACCCGTGCAATTCCAAAAAACATTGAACTCGTCTTCGGTGATTTTTCCTCTGCATCACTCGATAATTCATATTTTGGTTTGATTCTCCAGTACCCTTCCGGAAGAGGTGAAGTGAAGGATTACTCCGGTTTTATCAGTAAAGCAAAAGCTCTTAACATCGCTACTGTCGTGGCCACCGATCTGATGTCCCTGGCTCTCCTCACGCCTCCCGGCGAATTTGGAGCGGATGTGGCAGTTGGTTCGTCCCAAAGATTTGGGATTCCAATGGGTTTTGGCGGTCCACACGCAGCTTTCTTTGCCTGTTCTGACAAGTATAAAAGAGTAATCCCCGGCAGAATTATCGGTGCATCCACTGACTCGGCCGGAAATCTCGCTTTTAGAATGGCTCTGCAAACCAGAGAACAGCACATAAGAAGAGAAAAAGCAACGAGCAACATTTGCACAGCTCAGGTTCTTCTTGCCATCATCGCTTCGATGTACGCTGTTTATCATGGAGCCGAGGGAATTCGCCAGATTGCATCAAGAATACACAGTTTTACTGGCTTGCTCGATCTTGCTTTAAGAGACCTCGGATTCAAACAGACCAATTCAAACTATTTCGATACACTTCTCATCGAAATGACTCCGGCTCAGGCAGCAAAACTAAGAACTGAAGCTGAAAGCCTCAATCTGAATTTCCGCTGGTTCGAAAATGGAAATGTTGGAATCTCACTGCATCAGACAACCAAAATTATGGATCTGATCGAGATCATCTCCGCTTTCACAACAGCCTTCGAAATGAACGATTTCAAGCTCAATCTTTCTGAATTAAAGGATCTTGTTCCGGAAGATTACACTGCCCCGTTCGCGAGAACTTCAGAGTATCTCACTCACCCAGTATTCAAAAAATATCATTCGGAAACAGAGTTTCTTCGCTATGTGAAAAAACTGGAAAACAAAGACCTTTCCCTCGCTCATTCAATGATTCCACTCGGTTCATGCACAATGAAACTGAATGCCACAACTGAAATGATCGGAATAACTTTACCGGAATTCGCATCGATACACCCGTTTGCTCCGGCTTATCAGGTGGAAGGCTACCGTCAAATCATTGACGATCTTTCTGCTCACCTTGCTGACATTACAGGTTTCCCCGGAGTCTCACTTCAGCCAAATTCAGGCGCACAAGGTGAATACGCCGGACTTATGGTCATACGGGAATATCATCTTAGCAGAGGCGATGCACAAAGAAATGTAGTGCTGATCCCCTCCTCAGCTCACGGCACTAACCCCGCAAGTGCTGTAATGGCAGGTATGAATGTAGTTGTCGTAAATTGCGATGATCAAGGAAATATTGAACTTGATGATCTTAAAGCCAAAGCAGAACAACACAAAGATGTGCTGGCTGCACTCATGGTTACATATCCCTCCACTCATGGCGTATTTGAGGAGTCCATTATCGAGATTTGCGAAGTGATTCATAAATATGGCGGTCAGGTTTACATGGACGGTGCAAACATGAACGCTCAGGTGGGCTTGACTTCTCCTGCAACCATTGGTGCAGATGTCTGCCATCTTAATCTGCATAAAACATTTGCCATCCCTCACGGTGGTGGTGGTCCTGGTGTCGGTCCTATCTGCTGTGCAGAGCAACTGAAACCGTTTCTCCCCTCCCATTCTGTCGTAAAAACCGGCGGAGAGAGTGGCGTAACGGCAATTTCCGCCGCACCATTTGGAAGTGCACTCATACTTGTAATTTCTCTGGGATACATCAAAATGCTCGGTTCTGAAGGTATCACCAATGCGACTAAAATTGCGATCCTCAACGCCAATTATATAAAATCCAAACTTGAGGGTTACTACAAGACCCTCTATTCGGGTAAAAACGGAAGAATTGCCCATGAGATGATTCTTGACATGAGGGAGTTCAAACACTCAGCTCATATCGAAGTGGAGGACATGGCTAAAAGACTGATGGATTACAGTTTCCATGCACCCACTGTCTCTTTCCCTGTTGCCGGTACTCTTATGGTTGAGCCCACCGAGAGCGAGTCATTGTATGAACTGGACAGATTCATCAACGCCATGATCGCCATCCGTGAAGAAATCGCGGAAATCGAGAATGGCATCGCTGATGTGAACGACAATGTTCTGAAAAACTCTCCTCATACCCAGTTGGAATTGATGACAGACGATTGGAATCATTCATACAGCAGAGAAAAAGCTGCTTTCCCGATTCCGTCTCTGAAATCGGGTAAATTCTGGCCCACAGTAAAAAGGATCAACTCCGCACTGGGAGACAGAAACCTGATCTGCACATGCACCCCGATTGAAGAGTACATGTAATCATTAAAGAAGCACTTTGGTAGGCTGTCTCAAAAGGGCAGCCTTCATTTTTATAATCATACAAACTCATAATCAGTTACCAACAAATCACAACTCCTTGCCTTTACTCTCCCGACAATCCCGCTGTCTCATAATTAATCTCTTCCTCTGCGTCCTCTGTGTGCTCGGTGGTTTATAAGGATGGATTGTCTTGTAACAACTATTTATACCTCTTTAATGCTCCACAATTATTATATTTGGATTTTAATTTATGGTGAAGCTAATGGATATCTGTAATCTTTTAAAGACATCAAAACACATCTGCATAGTCGGTATTTCCGACAAACCGGGAAGAGACAGCGGACGAATTGCGCTCATGCTGAAAAATGAAGGCTACCATGTTTCGGGAGTCCATCCACACCTGAAAGAAATGGCAGGAATAAAGATTTATCCTTCTCTTACTGATGTCCCGGGTGATATCGACATCGTGGATGTTTTCATGAACTCGAACAGAATCCCTGAAATCATGGAAGATGTCCTTGCCGTGAAACCAAAAGCTCTTTGGCTGCAGCTCGGAATCAGAAATGACGAGGCAGTTGCCCCCGCAGTCGAAGCAGGCATTATTACAATACAGGACCGTTGTATTGCGATAGAGTACCGTCATTGCAACAGCACTCAAAAAGTTATCCAAACCTTCGGTGCCATTTATTGATTAGAATTCTCATCCCGTTTTTTTTCATTCTCCTCCTTTCCGGTCCCCTGTCCGGTCAGGACACCTCCTCTTCCGGTATCTTTAAGGTGGATTCCATTTCAATTACCGGGAATGACATCACCGATAACGATATTATTCTCGCTGAACTCGGGTTTGGTCCGGGAGATGCAATAGACTCCCTGATACTCGAATTCAACCGGAAAAGAATCTACAGCCTCCAGCTCTTCACTTCCGTTGACATGATTCTGACAAAACAGGACTCCCTTAATCTCCTCACTATCGCCGTAAAAGAGAGCTGGTATATCTATCCGATCCCTTTTATAGACAGAAACGACAAAGACTGGACAAAACTCTCTTTCGGTCTTGATGTGAAAATATTCAACTTCAGAGGAAGGAACGAATTACTCTCGGGCAGGGCCAAGCTTGGCTACGACCCCGGTTATTCGCTCAATTACAGTATTCCCTATTTTCTTAGAGATCAGCAGATATCCCTTCAAACCGATGTCAGCTATACCACGAGAAAAAACAAAAGCGATGTCGCAGAAATCCTTTACGGGCAGTCTTTTAAACAACAGGTGCTCAGAGCGGGCGTTTCTCTAGGTAAAAGATTCTCTCTTTTCCACAGGGTTTTTGTCTCAGCAGGTTACAATTACATCGAAACTCCTCTTTATGTCCCAGGAATAAACGCCTCATCATCCAACATTGACCGCTACGGATACATCTCATTCAGATATCACTATGACACCCGCAATCTGAACATCGCCCCGACAAGCGGTTTATGGTTCGGTACCGATTTTACTTATAAAGGTATTGGAAGCAGTGAAGTTGATTACAGCATTCTTTCCTTCGATATAAGAAATTACAGGCATCTCACCGGAATTTTCTACGGGAAGTGGAGGCTGGCGATGCGGGAGGCACTCGGGAAAAACATCCCATTTTACGACATCTCTATTTTAGGTGTCGATGACCGGGTCAGGGGTCACTATAATGACCATCTTGAAGGAAACGGACTCATTACAGGCTCCTTCGAAACCTGGTTCAATGTTCTTGAGGATTTTCCGATAGAGTTCAAACTACCCGTTATACCCAAAAGTCTGACCCGTTACAGAGTCAGTGTTGGTTTTCAGGCGTTTGTCGATCTTGGAATTTCGCGACCCTCCGGAAGCGGATATCTGCTCGACAGAATGCAAAAAGGGTACGGTTTCGGTGTCACCATCTCGGTGCTTCCTTATAATGTCGCAAGAGCTGAAATAGCTTTCGATGAAAATGGTAAATCACAACTGATACTAGACATTGGACTCTCTTTTTAACAAGTCGCACCCTTACGATGAAATCCTCCTCGCAAAATGTGATGAGATCGCGGCAATGCTTGCCCTCGAAATCGAGGATCTTGACCTGCCTGTAACCATGTCACCCGGACTGAATCCAAAAAACATTTATCACGCCTTTCTTACCCTTGAATCGGGTGGGAAAAGAATCGGCGGTGTAAACATCTGGTTCAGTTCAAAAAAAGGTGCGTTCAAGATTACAACCGACAAAACCTCAGACCCGGTTGCGAATCAGCTCTATCCATCGATCTCCGAACCTCAGGTGAATGAAGAAGAAGAACCCGATTTGACGGGCTGGCATATCTACACAGACGGCTCTTTCAACGGTACCTCTGCTGCATGGGCTTATGTTATTCTGCTGGACGGTGAAAAAAAATTCGAAGCTGCCGGGCTTGTAACAAATGGAGAACATGCATCCTCCTGGCAGATAATCGGTGAATTTACCGCTGTGATTCATGCCCTTGTCAAATGTGAAGCAATGAACATCAGCGAGGCAACACTTCATTACGACCTTGATCTCATCGGGAAAATCGCTACCGGCAGATACAACGCCAAAGCCCCTGTCTCACAGTTTTATCTTCAGTCTCTCGGTAAAACGAAAGTTTCTGTGAAGTGGAATAAAGTAAAAGCGCATTCAGGTGTCAAATGGAATGAATATGTTGATAAACTCGCAACAAAAGCCCTCTCAAGCAGATCAGAAATCGACCTCGATTCCCTGTTCCTGATCGAATTCAGCCAATAGTTTTTTACCCTGATTCAAATCTCCCTGATTTTTAGGGAACTTTTTCCCCTCTTTTTTGGTCTAATACATTACAGACAATACGAGTGATGTGACAGAACTAACATTTAAGTGTTACAACTTCTTTTTTTCGTCAAATATTTTGGTAAAAAGAAAAAAAGCCGTATTTTGCAAGAGAAAAATTTGGAGCCTTTATAATTTCTTAGCTACACCTTTAATTAATAACGACAGGACTGCCACACCAGGCGTTGATTGTTACTTTTTGCGTTTATTAATATTTATTCACTAATTCATTGGAGTAGCGATGAAAAGCGTAGTTGCAAAAATCGAAAACCCGTTATCTGATCTTATCTCAGACGAAATTTACGAACTCCTTTCAACACACAGCTTGATTGACGAGAAATCTGTTCGTGATTACCAGATCAGAAAGAAATTTAAACAACTTAGAGCTGGTAAAGTTTCTGCCGGTGATGCTATCGATACCATCCGTGAGGAATATCCTTACCTGCAGTTCGATACTATCCGTAAAATAGTTTATCAGATCAGCAAATAAGCTGTAATTAAATAGTTTGCATAATTACCCCAACTTGCATATATTTCCGGGGCAATTAGAATTATTTATCTAACGGATTTGTTCACCAGTTCTTCCCCTGACTGGTGAACCAGTTAAGTTGCCCGGCGATCCCCCTTGCCGGGCTTTTTATAATTTAGGATTCAATCATGGCAAAAAAAATTCAAGGAAAATCTTCTTCAAGCAGATCTTCTTCAAGGCAGGTCCCTTTATGGAAAAGCCCTTCCCCCTTTAACATCTATTTCGATACCGTCAACTATCTCCTTCTCGCATCAGGTATCGTGGCTCTTATTATAGGTTTTGTCCTCCTTTCACAAAAACCTTGGGATAATCCTGCTTCTCTCGTCTCTGCTCCCCTTATCCTCGTGGCAGCTTATGTTCTTATTCTTCCCGTTGCCATTCTTTTTCGCAAAAAGGGGAAAGCAGGGAACGAAGTTAAAGAGTAGCCCTTAGATGTTCCTCGCAAAGGTTCATGGAAATGTAGTCTCTTCAGTTAAAAATAAGGAACTGACGGGTCAAAAACTCCTCCTCGTCCGTAAAATCGACCTCGAGGGGAACTTCATGGACAACAAAGACATCATCGCCATCGATTATGTTTCTGCCGGTCCCGGTGATATCGTGATGGTCACTCAGGAAGGCGATGCTGTCCAGCAAATTATTAACAATAAAAAATCCCCCGTCCACACGATAATCGTTGGTGTTGTCGATAAAATCTCCGTAACAGTTTGACACAACAATGAAATCAATCCCGATTGAAGAATTCATTGCTCTTCGAAGGTTGCTCAACTGCAAACAAATCGGGATAGTCACAGTGAAGGCGATGCTCGATATCTATGGTACCGGCATTAAAACAATTGAAACCCCCGCCAAAGATGTAGCCAAACAAGTCAAACTCTCGGAATCCGCTTACAAAGGTTTTCTGGAAGGAGTAAAAAACGGCGACTTCGATTCCATTTACAAAAAAGATTACGATTATGTCACTTCATTCGGCTGGATAGCAGCTTACGGCTCAGAGTCGTATCCGCAGCAGCTTGTTAATATTTACGATTCTCCAATTCTTATATATGTAATCGGCGAAATTCTTGAGCAGGATAAAAAATCCCTCGGTATTGTCGGAACAAGAACCCCAACCCCTTACGGAACGAAAACCGCATCTGACATTTCAAAAGGAATTGTGAAGGAAGGTTTTACTGTAATCAGCGGACTTGCACGGGGAATCGATACCACTTCCCATAAATCCGCCCTCTCGGCTGGTGGAAGAACAATCGCCGTTCTCGGAAGCGGATTCAAAAACATCTATCCCGCAGAAAACAAAAAGCTTGCCAAAGAAATCGCCTCCTCAGGAGCAGTAATAACCGAATATGCCCCCGATACAAAACCTGATGCGATCAACTTCCCCGCGAGAAACCGTATTATCAGCGGTTTTTCACTTGGTACACTCGTTGTCGAAGCAGCCGAAAAAGGAGGAGCTCTGCATACTGCCGCATTCGCCATCGACCAGGGAAAAGCCGTCTTTGCAATCCCGGGCAATATCAACTCTGCAAAGTCAGGGGGTACAAACCGCCTGATCCAAAGGGGTGAAGCAAAACTCGTCATCGATACCAACGACATCCTCGATGAATTAAACATAAAACCCCTCAACACCACAGTAACCCCGAAGAATGAACCTCTGTTGGAAGAGCTTTCAATGTTTGAGGAGAAGCTCTACAGCTCAATTGAATATCAACCTCTCCACATCGATGAAATTGCATCGCTCACAGGCTTGAATGTTTCAGAATGCCTGATCAATCTGCTGCAACTCGAATTCAAGGGATTGATCAGGCAGTTACCCGGCAAAAATTTTGTCAGAATATGAAGAACAAATATGATTGAGCTCGATAATATTTATAAAAATTTCGGTGACAATCAGGTCTTAAGAGGAGTTAGCCTGAAAATCAACAAGGGAGAAGCTCTTGCCATAATCGGCAGATCAGGGTGTGGTAAATCAGTACTCCTCAAACACATTATCGGACTGCTGAAACCCGACTCCGGTACCGTAACAGTGGAAGGATACGATGTTAATAAAATCAAAGAGAAAGAACTTTACGAGCTTCGCAAAAAGTTTGGCTTCCTTTTCCAGAGTGCTGCCCTTTTTGATTCAATGACTGTTGGAGAAAATGTCTCACTCCCCCTCATCGAAGGAAATAGAAAATATACAAAGGCGCAGGTTGACGACCTTGTTGCGGAAAAACTCGAACTCGTCGGCTTGCCCGGAATAGAAGCACAAAAACCTGCCGAACTTTCCGGTGGTATGCGAAAAAGAGTGGGACTCGCCCGTGCCCTCATCACCAATCCTGAATACATCCTTTACGATGAACCGACAACCGGACTCGACCCCATAATGAGTGAATCAATCGACAATCTCATCAAAGATCTCAGCGTAAAATTAAATGTAACCTCCATCGTCGTCACCCACGACATGATCAGCGTAAGAATTGTCGCTGAGCGCGTCGCAATGGCACACGAAGGCAAAATCTACTTTACAGGCACTCCCGCCGAACTCCTCGCCTCCGAGGATGCAACAATCACCGACTTTATCGCCAGAACCCTTTAGACAGAACTTCAGAACCTCAGTACTTAAGTGTTTCCGGATACCGAGTTTCCGGATACCGAGTTTCCGAGGTTCTGAGGTTCCGGAGTGCTGAAGTTCCGAGGTTCCGGAGTACCGAGTTTCCGGAGTTCTGAGGTTCTCTCACAAAAGATTTATTTTTCTTTTTGCGTTTCTCGTTTCTATCCCGTATATTACCAAACTGTTTTTCAATTTTTATGAGCAAGAGCCAGGAGTCTATAGATATGTCAAGAACATGCCAGGTTACCGGAATAAAACCAAAGTACGGCAGCAGCATTTCGCACGCTCACAATCACACCAAAAGAAGATTCCTTCCAAATCTCCAGAAAAAGAGAATTTGGGTTCAGGAACTTAACAGGTTTGTTACAGTGAAGCTCACCGCTAAAGCAATCAAAACCATTGCAAAAAATGGCACTGCTGTTATCGCGCAGCTTGTCAGAGAGAAAAAAATCGCTGTAAGATAATTTCTCTTCCAAGAGTTTTAAAAGGCTGAATCTCAAGGTTCAGCCTTTTTTGTTTGTTTTACTGCTTCACGGATTTAAATCTAAAAAATGGCATAAATAATAAATGCTGTTATCATATATTTATTGCATTTTAATCTTACCGATTTTCCATTATATTATACATCGTAAAACAAATTAATCTTAAGAAATTTTAATTTGACCTTTTATAAAATAAAGCTTACCTTTTTAGACTGAATATTTTTATTTTTTCGAGATAAAATGAAGAGTATCGTACATACAAAGTGGTATCAAATCCTGCTGTTTTTCCTCATGGCTTATGTTATTGTTGCAGGAATTACATTTCCGATAGTTGCAAAACCCTCGGCATGGTATGAATTCCCGTTCATTATGGGTCTTGGTGAAAATGCCAAGATAATATTCTTCCATGTACCGAGCTCGTGGCTGTCGGTGGTTGCATTTTTGATGGCAACCATTTACAGTATAAAATATCTTCGCAAGAAGAATATTGAAGACGATATGAAAGCCTACACTTCGATCCAGATAGGAATGGTTTTTGTAATTCTCGCCACGATAACAGGATCCGTCTGGGCAAAGTTTGCATGGGGTTCGTTTTGGCACTGGGATCCCCGTGAGACCAGTATTTTCGCACTCCTCCTCATCTATGGAGCCCTGTTTGCCCTTCGCTCTGCAATCGACAATGAAGAAAAGCGGGCTACACTTTCAGCAGTTTACAATCTGATTGTGTTCGTTACCGTTCCTTTTTTCATTTTCATAATGCCGAGAATAATGGCAGGCCTTCACCCCGGAAGTGCTGACGATGACAACGCCGGTCCTGTAATCAACTTCAAAATGAATCAGAACATGCAAGTGGTTTTCTACATTTCACTCACAGCTTTCAGCATGCTTTATGCCTGGATGTGGGGAGTCGGTTCCAGAAGCATGATTTTACTCGACAAGATTAAAAAACAGAAACTTTACTAAGGATTTTTTGATATGGAATTTCTTGAAAAAAATGCAATTTATATCGTACTGATTATAGTAATGCTTACATGGGGAGGGATTTTCTCCTACCTGTATGCATTGGACAAAAGATTAAAAGAACTTAAAAAAGAAGTCGAGGAGAAATAATATGTCAGACCAGACATTTATGCAAAAAAACGGCAGGTTCGTCATCGGTGGAGCAATCATCGTGGTGTTCCTCGCATTTATGGGCTACTTCTTCACCCAGAGCAGTATCGGGTACGAAGAAAGCCTCGCAAAAGTTAAGGAATCAGGTAAAATGATCCGTGCCACGGGTGCCTGGGTGAAAGAGAAAAATTATGTCTATAAAGACAAGATTTTCACTTTCTACATGAAAGACGCTCAGGGCAATGAAATGAAGGTGCTCTATCGCGGTGCAATCCCCAACAATTTTGAATCCGCCACCAGCGTTGTGGTAACCGGAAAATATGTTGGTGATGTTTTTGAAGCGAAAGACATCCTTACCAAATGTCCTTCAAAATATCAGGAAGG
This sequence comes from Bacteroidota bacterium, assembly GCA_020161395.1. Classification (NCBI taxonomy): domain Bacteria; kingdom Pseudomonadati; phylum Bacteroidota; species Bacteroidota bacterium. The sequence goes on along the minus strand of JAIUOE010000008.1, from coordinate 72,530 downwards.
TGCCCCGGAAGGTGCCACTCACCCTGACGGTGTGAAGAAAAAAGATTCCTGATAATTAAATTTTGATGAACCCTGTGAAAGGAGACCCGCTATGGCAGGAAGTATAGTACTTACTCTCGCCCTGGTATTCTCTCTCTTCTCGATGACCATGTTCTACTTTGGTTACAGAAGAGGAGAACAAGTGACATTCCTGAAATATGCCCGTTTGGGATATCATGCTATGTCAATGATGGTAATTGTTGCCTCAACTTTACTGTTATATATCATTCTTACCCACCAAAACCAATACAATTATGTTTTCAACTACAGCAACGACGACCTTCCTCTCGGCTTGCTCCTCTCCACTTTTTGGGCGGGACAGGAAGGCAGTTTCATGCTTTGGATTTTGATGACTGTTCTCATTGGTATCGGACTGCAATCTTACACTGAAAAAAGAGGTGACCTCGAGCCCCGTGTGATGATGGTTTATACACTTGCCACATCATTCCTCCTCATGATGGTCTCCCCTCTGATGAAAAATCCATTTGCCCTCATCTGGCAGGGTGACAATCCGTTTGTTGAATTAAAATACTTCGATATGAACCTGCTACAGGCGCAGGCGATGGGATTCGTTCAGAATTTCCTTTTTGGAAATGAAGGCGGAAGCCCTACACATATTAAAGTCGATAAAGATTTTATTGCGAATCTCACAGGCGCAGGTTATCAGCTTTCTGATGTGCTGATTCACGGAAAAGGTCTGAATCCTCTCCTCCAGAACTTCTGGATGCAGATTCATCCCCCGATTCTTTTTGCTGGATTCTCTGCAACCACAGTTCCTTTTGCTTTTGCAATCTCGGCTCTGATAAAAAATGATTACAAGGACTGGGTGAAACAGTCTCTTCCCTGGATTCTTGGATGTGCAGGCATACTCGGTCTCGGCATTATGCTCGGTGGCTACTGGGCTTATGGTGTCCTCGGATGGGGTGGTTACTGGGCATGGGATCCGGTTGAAAACTCAAGTCTTGTGCCATGGATTGTCAGCGTAGCCGCAATTCACACAATGCTTGTTCAGATCAGAACCCAAAAGAAAGACCCGAACAGTGGAAGATACCTTATTACAAATATTCTTCTCTCTATTCTGACTTTTGTTCTGGTTGTTTACAGTACATTCCTTACAAGAAGCGGAATTCTCGGTGACTCCTCCGTTCACTCCTTTGCTGAACCGGGAAAAGCTGTTTATATTTTTCTCGTAATTTTTGTAGTGTTCTTCACAGGTCTCGGTTTCAGCATGGTGCTTTTCAGATTGAAATCACTTCTCAGGATATCGAAAACAGGCGAAGAATCAACACTCTCAAGAGAACTTGCTCTTTTCATGGCAGCTTTCTCTCTCGGAATGTCAGCCATTATAGTCTTTGTCGGAACTTCGGCACCAATCTTTGGAGTGAAGGTAGAAATTGATTTTTACAACACGATGCATGTGCCGCTTGGAATAATTCTTCTGGTAATTAACGGATTGAGCATCATCCTGAAGTGGAAAACCACCGATAAAGGAATGCTCCAGAAAGACCTGTTAAGAACCGGAGCAATCACCGCTGTCATCAGTGCCGCTGCCATTTTCATCGGCGGGGTTGACAAGGTTATGATGATTATTCTTCTTGTTGCCGCTGTATTCTCTCTCGTGGTAAATGCCGAAGTGATGTTTAGAGTAATCAAAGGGAACCAGAGCAAACTCGGTGCCTATGTTGCTCATATCGGTCTGGCTCTCTTTGTTCTCGGAGTTATCGGTTCCTCTGCTTTCAGTTCTGAAATGGAAATTGACCTCGAAAAAGGAAAAACAGCGAATGTCCTCGGATACGATGTTACTTTTGCAGGTCTCGAACCATTCCAGGAAAACGGACATACCAAATATCATTGCAGACTCGATGTGAAATCGGGCTCGGCAACTACAGTTGTAAGACCTGTTATGTACATCGCCGATTTCAATCAGTCCCTGATGAAGGAACCTGATATGAAATACGGTCTTCTCTCCGATTTCTATGTTGCTCCTGTCGGCTTCGATGACGGATCACAGGATGCAGGCGCTGAAGGAATCACCATTTCCGAAGGGAAAGAGATATCCACCTCTGGCGTGAAAATCAAATATAAGGAGTTCATTAAACCCGATATGTCAGCCATGTCAACCGATGCTGATTTTAGTATGGGCGTCAGGGCAATCGTATCGAAAGACGGGAAAACCCTGGAAAAAGACCTCCTTTACTCCAGAATTGCCGGCAAAATGCAGGCTGACCCTGTGATAATCGAGGAGTTCGGTGTGACCCTGACCCTGAAAACTGTAAATCCCGGCGACAGGACAGCAACCGTGATCGTGGTTGACAAAAATGGTAATGCCGCAAAGAAAACTCCAAAAGAAGTTCTTACCATCCACGCATCCATCAAACCAATGATCAATCTGGTTTGGGCTGGTGTACTGGTTGTGGTTTTCGGTTTTGTCATATCAACAGTCAGAAGATTAAGAGAAGCTCAACACTGATCTTTTTTTCTTGAAATAATTATTAAAGGCTGCCTCAAAAGGGTAGCCTTTTTTGTTTTCTGCAATAAAATTTGTAAGTTCCATCAACAAACCACTTTTTTTGTTGCGGGAAGCAAAATGAAAAAATATGTTTTTACCTGGCTGGTATTTTTAACCCTCTGCCTTGACGCACAACTCACACCTCTGCAGAGGTTTCAGGATATCGATGCCATTCGGGCAATCGTCGTCTCAAACAACAGAATTCTGGCTGCTACAGGTCAGAACATACTCCTTACCAGCACTGACTCCGGTGTGACATGGGATGAAATAAGCAACCCTCTCCTTACGGGGATAAACAAACTGACCGTTGCCGGCAATTCGCTGATATTTGGCTGCGGCGAAAACGGTAAAGTTATCCGCTCAACAGACAACGGCCTTTCGTGGTTCCAACTTGCCACCGGCACTTCCGCCAACCTCCTCTCGATTACGACACTCAATTCAACTACCATTCTCGCGTGCGGTACGGGAGGAACAGTGATCAGGTCAACGGACAATGGCGTGACTTGGAATGTTACGACCCACGGCATCAATAATCTGAACGACATAAGTTTCTCAAACCAGATGAAAGGGTGGGTGGCAGGAGATAATGCCAAACTGCTCGGAACAACCGACGGCGGTAATTCCTGGTCTGCATTACAAGTCGCCACATCCGGATTCGATATGGCTGTGCTCGCTCTCCATTCCGATACCATGGTCACTGTTTTTGGGAGGAACGGTATGGTGCTTGCCTCCACGAATGGCGGTCTCGATTGGAAAAATGAAGTGCAGGCATATTATATGTCCGGAGATACCGTTATCGCCGCCTGGCACAAGAGCAGGGATTCGGTTCTCTTCGCTGATGATGGCGGTTCGATTGTTCTCTGCGTCATACAGCCCGATACCATTTTCTGTAAAAAATACGGCGGCCAAACACCTCCACCCCGAAAATATCTTGCCGCTTTTAAGACCATGGACGACTGGTTCTATGTCACCGGGGTTGGTCCCTCAATTGCGAGAGCATACAATAAAAGCGCTGGATGGGAACAACTGCTGTTGACAACAAAAGGGATCGAGCTGTGGAATATGCGGTTTGCTGATGCCAATGTCGGCATCGCCTGTGGTAAAATACCGGATGTATCATTCTGGACCAGGGGGTTCGTATTCACTACCACTGATGGTGGACAAAGATGGAAGCAATCTGCTGATGTCCGTCCGTTGTTGAATGTTCATCCCATCTCGCCGCAGAGGTTAACAATGATCGACTTTGCTCTCTGGTTCAGCGGGGACAGCGGAAAAACCTGGCAAAGGCAATATTCCGCAGGAACCTATCTCAGTGATGTTATTTTTCTGGACTCCAATAATGTATATCTGATCAATTATGTTGAATTCCCCGGACCTTACGACATAAAATCCCGGCTTTACCGGTCCACTAACGGAGGCACTTCCTGGACACTGATCAGGCAAACCAGCGAATACTGGTACAATGAGATTCTTGTGGGAAGCGGGGGTCTTGTATGGATCAGGGACAGAACCCGTTCACTGGTTATGGTGAGTAAAGATCATGGGTACAATATTCACGCCTATCATAACCTCTATGGAGGTAATGTCGTTGGGGGCCTTGCCTTTGAACGGGGATACATAGCCTTCAGCTCGGGCTCAATCTCTTTCACTACTGATGCCGGTATAAGCTGGACAACAACCTACAGTTCTCCCTGGTCCATTCTAAATGGCGGATCAAAAAGCATTGACGGGAAATCGATCGTCGTCGGGAACGACGGGAAGATTATCGCAACGACAGATTCGGGAGAGACCTGGCAGCAATTGAACAGCGGCATGACTGACCATCTGACTTCGGTTGCACTTCTCCCCGATCTCTCCTATGTGGTCGGAACAGTCTCCGGAAAATTTTACAAAGGTGATCCCCCCGGTATTTTCACCGGTATTGAAGATGAAAATTTCGAAGTGCCCGTTGCTTTCACTCTCGGAAACTACCCGAATCCCTTCAACGGTTCAACTGTCATACATTTTACACTACCCGAAGATTTCAACTGCCGGCTGGAGGTTTTCTCGTCCCTTGGTTCTCTCATCTTTTCGAACGACATCAAAGGCAGCAAGGGAGAGAACAGATTCAATTTTGATGCATCCGGGCTTGACTCGGGTGTTTATTTCTACCGTGTCAAGGCGGAAGGCAAATTCCTCACCGGTAAGATGATTCTTTTGAAGTAGAGCGAAGTCATCATACTGAATTTTATAATTCCAGTAGAAAGTGTTAAATTTGGAAATCTGAAACACTTGAATATTAGCAGGTCTATATGAAATACATACTCTTTATAATTGCTGCCCTCGCAACTTTTCTGAGCATCGAAATGAGTGCTCAACCCGTACAGGCAGAGAGGACAGAAGTAATTGTCCCAAACGCCTTGAGCTTCTATAATGGAAAAGGTGCGGGTGAAATACACTTCAGCGATTCATTGAATGGCATATCCTTCATTGCCCAAACACCGTTCTACGGACTCACCACAGATGGCGGAGGAACCTGGAAAGATGGAAAAACTTCAGTGCAACTCGATCAAATAATGAAGATGTACTCTATAGGAAGGGATTCAATAGTTGCCATTCGCGACAGCCAGTTTGTCTATCACAGTTACAACGGTGGCGAATCATGGTCTCTGGCAGCCACACTATGGGCGGGTGAAAAGTTCAACAACGGCCTCTTTTTCAATCACCGGTATGCTGTAAATTTCACTTCGAATAATGAACTGCTGATATCCTCAGACCTCGGTATCTCATGGCTTCAGGTTCCCTGGCAGTACAGGGATGTAAAGCCAACCTTGTTTTACAATAACGGGTATCTTTTCGTAACCGAAGATCCCCAGTACCCGCTTCCTGCAGCCATTTTATTCTCAACCAATAACGGAATCTCATGGAACAGGACAGAACTTCCGTCAACCATCTTTGATTATACCTTTATCGCAAAAGGGGAGGCAGGTTTCATCATCGGCACTTACAATGGTGTCGTATACCATGTTTCTCCGGGTGGTGAAATACTCAAAAGGCTCACTTCTCCCGGAAATGCTCAAGCCTACGGATATTCTTTTGTAAGTGATTCAGAAATCTGGTGTCTGGATAACGACATAAACTACTACACCGCCGGAATTGCCCGCTATTCAGTTACCGATTCAACTGCCACCTATCTTCCCCTCAATTTTCGACACAGATTTATGAATCAATTTACGGTAACAACATGGGATAAATTCGTTTTGGGTTCGAATTACTCACCGTTCCATCCCGCTGTAATGGTTATCCACAGAGAGGGGCTTCACGATCTGAAAGTTGAACAATACAAACTGCCGGGGAATGTTTTCGCCTCATGCCTCTATTTTATCAACGATTCGAAGGGATTTGCCGCCACTTCCAAAAATGCCATATTGAAAACCACCGACGGAGGCGATTCCTGGATTGAAACATCTGTCCCCGTACTGATGGCTACCATTACAAGTTTTGCACGAAAAAGCGATTCGGAAATTATTGCGATTTGTGAAGGAGGCGATATTTTGGAATCCAATGACGAGGGTAACTCATGGCAAACAATAAGCTCTGCCTTCAGAGGTTCAATAAAACGGGCTGCATTTGCGGGAAGAGATACAATCTTTTTCTGCACCGAAGATTCCCTCTATATGACGACTCCTTCATGGCAGCAGATTACTCCTGTTTACACCGGACTCTCGGGAGGAACCTTTCAGAACCTCAATTTCTATGACAGTTATAATGGCTCTGCCACTTACCCGACAAGTAATACTACAAGCGACGCGCTTATAACAACCGACAGAGGTGCCACCTGGCAGAAACAATCATTTCCCGGAAGAATCTTTACCCTCGACCCCGGTACTCTGGGGCTCCTGCATAATTCCTCGGACGGAGTTACGGCATGGTATGAAGAGTCGGCGTGGCGATATATAGGTATAACGAGTGCGCCGACACTGGTGGATCAATCTCAGGGCGGATTCATCGCTCTGACGGGTAATCAGAATCATCTTATATTCAACCGGGGAAGCAAAATAAATTGGAAGGATATTTATCTCGGACCCAATATTGAGAAAAAACAGATTGTAGCTGCGGGAGAAAATAACATCTTTCTGCTGAGTGAAAACGGGAAATACTGGAAATTTTCACGCTCAACTGATTCACCTCCGCCTACAACGATACTAAGAAACTACCCGGTTGACGGCTCTCCCTATGAATTCCATAACCTTTTGTTCAGATGGGAGGAACCATGGACGGTCGCCCCTGTAACGGAGTATCATTTTCAACTTGCTCTCGGTGACACTTCAAATATCGTTGAAAACATCACCGGGTTCGATTCCACATCATGCAGAGTGACTCTTACCGCCGATTCATCTCTCTATTTCTGGAGAGTAAGAGCGGCAAATAAATATGGCTGGGGCAGTTTCAACCCATGGTACAGTTTCAAATCTTCAACCATTGCTCTCGAGGCAGTTGCCTACCAGACTCCCCTGGTTGCCGATCTTACCGCATCCATTATCCTTCCCGATGGAAGATTGATGGTGGGTAACAGCAGGGGTGAAATCGCACGAACCGACCAGCTCCCTATAAACTGGACAACGGTTACCTCGGGCACAACATTCCCCATTCTCCGATTTTATCATGACCCGGGTAATGGGAATGTGTTCTACCTGACAAACGGCAACTTTATTGCCTACTCGACAAACAGAGGTTATTCCTGGATACGAAAAGAAGCCCCGTTTGGCAGTACCATGATCACTTCACTGGCTCCACTTCAACCAAACAAGTTGTTCGGTACCGGTTATTATGGCAGCATCTTCCAGGCAGGTTCTGGCCCGGCATCATGGACGAGAATATGGTTCGCTCCAAGTTATGGAAACCTCTTGAGTGCTTCAACGATGGGAAGCGATAAAATTGCAGCAGTCGGTGAATACGGTAATGTAACCCTGTCAGATGACGGAGGACAGACATTCCGATACATTGGAATGTCACAACAGGAAGTTTTCAAAAAGGTGAGCTTTGCCCGTGACGGCACCATCGTGATTCTCAACAAAAACGGAGAAAGAAGAACATCCACCGACATGGGCTATACCTGGAAACACGAATATTTTGAGATTCGTACTCCTATCCGGGATATGGTAACAAGAAATGGCGTAAGTGTCGTCGTCGATTCACTCGGTGGTATATACACATCTTTATCCCCAACTGATCCATGGAGATACAGTAAACTGCCAGAAGGCTCCAGACCTATGGGGGTGGAAATTTCCGGACAAACCATACTCATCTCCGCCAGGTACAATAAATTGTTCCTTGTCCCGCTGAACTCGGGTAATCCCACCGGAATTGAAGTTGGTTCCACAGTTACTCATTTCACTTTGTCACAGAATTACCCGAATCCTTTCAACGCTTCCACTGTGATCGGGTTTACCATCGCCTCTCCGGGTTCTTATGTGCTTGAGGTTTTTAATACAATGGGTGAAAAGGTAGCAACACTTCACGAGGGATGGTTCGAAAAAGGGACTTACCGCGAGCATTTTAACTCCGGTGAACTCGCAAGTGGTATCTATCTTTATCGATTGCGGGGAAATGGGGTCGTTCTAACCAGTAAAATGTTAATTCTGAAATAGGGGGACGCAATGAAATATTTTTTTATTTTTCTGATTTTACTTTTCACGACCAACCGCTCGCAGCTTCAGAATGTTTTTAAATTTAATGAAGTTGAATCATTTATTGTTGTCGATTTTTTCGATGCTTCCACAGGTTTTGTAGTTGGAAGCAACGGGGAACTGTACAAATCAACCGACAGCGGGAAGACTCTACAAAACATTCCTGTTCCGGGTAACAGAGGAATCACCAACCTTGGTATTTCAAGAAATGGCACCGTTTTTGTATGTGGCTATCAGGGTATGGTGGCATACTCGATAGACAGGGGTCTGACCTGGATCGACCTCTCGCTCACAGATTATCCGGGGCAAAAACTCTCATTTATACAGTCTCTTTCCCCTTCAACTCTTGTTATCACTGGTGAAAACGGCTTTTTCGCCAAAAGTGAGGATATGGGCTCCTCCTGGAATGTGCTCCGGTTGGGTATCGACAATCTCGAGAAAGTTGTCTTTTCCGACTATAACAGAGGCTTTGCACTCAAGGAGCACGGCGGAGTGCTTTCAACTACAGACGGGGGTCTTACCTGGACCAACTATTTTCTCCCCTATTCCGGTTCCCCGATTAAAGCTGCATTTGTCCTTGGACAGAATCGTCTCTTTATTTCAAAAGACTTTACGATTATCTTCTCAAATAATGGTGGACTTACTTATACCTCCAGAAAATTAATTCTTGACAATTCCTTCGCCGGAGCAATGGAAGTGGAACCGGGTAGAATATTTGGCTGTCTCGAACGAAATCGTGACTTTTTGATCCAGTATGCTGGTTCTGCTTACATACTCGATGAGTATAACATCAGTGGTAACAGAAATTATACAGGCATGTGGCTCAAGGGTTCCAGGATGTATCTTATTTCAAAGGGACCTGACCTGATCTATGGCGATCCGGGGTACTCAAATTGGAAAAGTACAATAGTCTCTTTTGCCGACCGCCCACCCCATACAATTATGATTAACAGTGAAACAGACTGGACTGTCAGCGGAAATGCTCCCGGAGAGAAAAGAGGAAGAATCGCAAGAACCACTAATTCCGGTAATTCATGGTTCTATGTCTATGACGATAAGTGGGTTGGTTCCTGCTATTTTCCGGGCAATAATACAGGTTACAGAGTGCGGGAGAAAGCTATCGATTATTCCTCTGACAACGGCAATACCTGGTCTTCAATGTTGTCGTTGAACTCTGGAATTATTATTTCAGAGCAGTCATTCTCCCGGAATGATGGTTATTTCATATCAACCGACACGCTGGAAAAGCCCAGACAGAATGCATTCAGCAAATTATACAAGCGTACCGGTGGATCTGTAAACACTCAAATCAATCTGACCGGTGGCAGGCTGACCCATCTTAACTTTATTTCTCAACAAAATGGTTGGGTTTTGCGCGACAGTATGCAATTTTATGTAACCACGAACGGAGGAACCAACTGGATTCTGCAACCTCAGGTCACACCGTTGATATCCTCCTATACACGGTTCGGCAGTAATTCAGGTGTCCTCGTCACAAGGTCCGGCTATATAATGAAATCAACCGACAATGCCGCCTCATGGCAAACCGTTTTTGTTGACACAACTCTTCGTTTCAACACCATTTCCTCGATCGGTGCAAATATCATCGCGGCAGGAGATTCGGGTTGCCTATTTGTTTCTGCTGATTCGGGTAACACCTGGCAAAAAAAGGAAACAGGGAATAAATTCCATTTTACGGTTGTTAAATTTATTAATTCCGGACAATTTTTGATATCCACCAGGTCCGGTGGTTTGTATCGTGGCGATACAGGCGGTTCCCTTGTTTCGACAGACGACGAAAAATCAATCTTTGAGATACCTTCTGCTTTCACACTCGGCAACTACCCGAACCCATTTAATGGCTCAACTGTAATACATTTTACACTACCAGAAGATTTCAACTGCCGGCTGGAGGTTTTCTCGTCACTCGGATCACTCATCTTTTCGAACGACATCAAAGGCAGCAAGGGTGAGAACAGATTCAATTTCGATGCAGCCGGGCTTGACTCGGGTGTTTATTTCTACCGTGTCACAGCCGGCGGGAAAGTTCTTACCGGGAAGATGGTACTTTTAAAATAATGCAATCACAAAAAGGCTAAGTATGAATCTCAGATTAATCTTTAAATTATCCGGTTCAGCCATTAAGACAAAACCGGGAAAGTTACCGGGGGACAGTCATTTCTTACGCTCCCTCTTATGCCTGATTCTTCTGCCTGTTTTGGTCCACACTCAAAAGTTCAAGGTGGAACAAACGGAGGTGTATATTAATGAGAGCTGGGTCTCCACTCCCTTCGAAATGATCTCCGACATGAGTTTCATCGACAGTTTGAGGGGATTTATGATTTCAGGTTCATACGGCATCCCCCTGGCATTAACAACCGACGGAGGACGAACATGGACAACCAAAAACGAACTCTCAGGGCAGGATCGGGATGGAGACCTTATAATGTTTTCCTCCGACACACTTCTCTATATCTCTGTCAATAAAAAGATAATCTACACTTACAATGGTGCACAAAGCTGGAGTATCATTGACGATGCCAGAGGAATTACAGGTGATATTGCCTCTGTTGTGTTTTATGACCGTCTAAGGGGAGTTTCCACAACCACTGATGGAGCAACCCGTCTTACGGTTGATGGTGGCTCCAATTGGACGGTTCTTCCCAATGATTCGGCTGGATTAAACAGCAGGTTAAAAGTTTACGGCAATTATACCATCGGTTACGGAAGCGGATCGGGATTCATCCTCTCTCCCGACAAAGGAGCCACCTGGAGAAAAATCCTGTTTAGTGACTCAATCAGCACCCCCAATTTTATGAAAATAATGAACGGGAAAGTGTATATAAGCACGGCTGCAAACAGATGGTATATAACCGGTCTCGATGGTCAAATTTTGCAGCAGGAATACCTCGGGACTGGTCCCGATGTAAAAAGATTCGCGTTTCCTTCAGACAATGAGATATGGGCTGCTGACAGGACACAGGGTGTCAAAATCTCGGTACCCGGTTCGGGAATTTGGGTTTATTCAGGCTTTCCTGAACAGCGAAATGTTTCTGGCGTCTATGAATCATTTAATGGACTGGTTCTTGTAGGGATCTATGATGTTGATCAGGGGTGCGCAATGATGCAACAACGGAATCCCGGTAAACTCCACAGCGTCAGAAACAGCAAACTGCCGGGCAACCTCAGGCTCTCTGCCGTAAAAATTGTTAACCCCGGTCTCACTCTGGTTGGAAGTTATGATGGCATTATTTTCAAATCATCGGACATGGGTTTAACTTGGGAATCCACGACCGGCAACAACATCTATCCGGCAATCACAGATATAACATTTAAGGATGCTTCACTAATTTTTGCCGGTTGCGATGGAGGTTCGATTCTTAAGTCCACAAATGGGGGTTCTTCCTGGACTCTGATAAAAACCAGTATCAGTGAAAAAATTACAGGTATTGAATACAAAAAAGTCGATTCCCTCTTTATTACCACCGAAAGCAAGGTTTATACTGCCACCATCTCGAATCCTGCAAATCTTGTTCCGCTGAATCTCAATACATCATCTTCCGGGCAACTCTATAAAGTCAAATTTTGGGACCGGAATACCGGATATATTGGTGCAACAAAAAGCAGTTTTTACACAACAAATGGCGGAAAAAGCTGGACTTCATATGGTTCTGCCAGTTTGCCCCGTGGCGATGTCTCAATTCTGCCGGGAGTTGCTTCATACCAGATCTCAGGTAGCACGAAGTTACGGTTTCATCATCAGGTGTTGCCCCTTATTTTTGACGCCGATTTCAGGGGCATCTTTGAACTGATAGATAACGATTCAACTTCCGGCTACATAATCGACACTTATTACGGCTCCATTGTACCGGTCTATCCACTCGAATCCCGTTTCGAATATCTCCTCGCCGGTGGACCGAGGGCTTTGAATGATTTTGACTATTACAACATTGATTATTCGCTCGGAGTGGGCGATGCCGGTGAGTTATTGTTCATTTCGCGAAGAAGTTCGCAGGAACCCCCTTCAATTTGTTACGGACTCACACCAAATCGCAACTCCACCATATCAGGAAGGGATATTTCTCTTGACTGGACTGAGCCTAATGTTCTGGTTCCAACCGGTGAGTACCAAATTGAGATAGCAAAAGGTGATACTTCCAATATTGTCGTCTCGCAAACCGGAATCGACTCAACATGGTTTAGAGTAACCGGACTCGAGGAGGAGAAAACATACCACTGGCGTGTTCGCGGGAGAAACGCATTTGGCTGGGGTAAGTTCACGGGTTGGGTGACATTTTTCCTCGGCAGGGAAATCTATGCATTCAACCAGTACCAGCTTCCCGTTTCAGCAACTGTTAATTCGATAACTGAATCATCAAATGGTATCCTGTTTGCTGTGGGTAATTCCGGTTTTATTTCAAAATCCTTTGATTTCGGAATATCATGGCAAGTGCTGTCCGTCCCCTTTTCGGATGATCTAAAATATTGTACAGTAAATCCTTTTTCAAATACAGTTTTTGTTGCTTCGGCTACAGGCGACCTGCTTTCCTCTTCCGACAATGGAAATTCATGGCAAAGGACTCCGGCAATTCTAACAGGCTCGATAATTAAAGCTGTTACTTTCCCCAATGCAATGGACGGATATTTATGCGGTTCCAATGGCCTTATAGCCCGTACCTCTGATGGTGGTGCGACATGGTTGCTTTCAAGTATCCCGGTCTCTTCCGGTCATATGAATGCCATACATGCAGAAAATGAAGGGGTGGTACTTGTAGCTTCAGATAATGGCAAATTGTTCAGATCCGAAGATTTTGGATACTATTTTGACTACATTGAGATCTTTACAGGTGACAACTACAAAGCCCTATTTAAATTCAACGATAAATTGATTATTCTTGCAGAATCGGGTTCAGGACTGACCTCAACCGATGGCGGCATAAACTGGAGTGAACTGAATTTGCACTTGAATGGTACTCCCCGGGTGACGGATGTTTCCGCCGGAAGATTCAGAATTCTGTCATTCGGTAACGCCCTTTTCACATCCACCAAGGATGGTTCTGCACTCTCATACCAGCTTCTGCCGGGAACCAACTCAAAGAATGCAATCTATTTGACTTCGACCGGCAATCTCATTGTTGCGGGCAGCGGGTCCAATATTTTTGTGGGAAGAGATACCTCAACTGTTTATACTTCCCTCGCCGGTGATGAAACCGGTACTACCCCGGGAAGCCATCAACTTTTCCAAAATTATCCGAATCCCTTCAACGGCTCCACGGTTATCCCGATTTACTTAAAAACGGAAACCCAAGTGTTGGTTGATCTCTACAATTTGCTCGGTGAAAAGGTTTTATCGATATATAATGGTGTTTTGGATGAAGGCAATCATCTGATTTCGCTGGATGCTTCCGGAATGGTTAGCGGAGTTTATCTGTATCGCCTGAATGCCGGCGGAACCGTGTTTACTAAAAAACTTGTACTGTTAAAGTAGGGAAAATGACGATGAAAAAATATCTGCTCCTTATTCTGTCAATATCATATTTTTTGGCTGAAGCTCAACTGACTCCAACTCAGCCGATGCAGGAAATTAATGCTTTTACATCGGTTGTTGCAGACGGACAGCTCATTATTGCCTCCACAGATAAAAATAAAATTGTAAAAAGTACCGATGGAGGTACGACATGGCTTACAGTAACAGGAAATGTACCTGCGGGAATTAATAAACTTTACTCCCCTGCCCCCTCATTAATTTTTGCGTGCGGAAATGGTGGCGCCATGACAAAATCATCCGATTTTGGAGATACATGGTCTCCGGTTAATTCAGGCACCACAGTCGATCTCCTTGACTTCACTTCGATCAATTCATCCATCCTTTTCGCCTGCGGTAAAGCCGGTAAGATCATCAAATCAACCGATGGCGGAAGCTCATGGACTGCCATGAATCCAACACAATTTAACATCAATTCAATCAAATTTGCAAGTCAGCAAACAGGGTGGGCTGCCTGCGATAACGGAATTATCCTGCGTACTCTCGATGCCGGTGCCACCTGGGCAAGAGTTCCGGGAGCAAGTGCACCTTGTGATTTCGGTGTGATTACCCTCCATGGTCTCGACGGTATATTCGTTTTCGGACGGGAGGGACAGGTTGTTGCTTCCACAAACGGGGGAATTGACTGGAAATACGGAGATGAGACCTACTACATGAAGGGAGATACAGTTATTGCTGCCTGGAATTATGGAAGGGATACCGTTGTATATGCAGATGATCGCGGAGCTCTAAGTATGGTCATTATGAAGCCAGACAGACTTGGCTTCGACAGATTTGGCGATCAGGCTCCACTTGAAGCAAGATACAACGCGGCTTTCAGAACAGCGGACAAAATGTTTTTCGTTGCAGGTTCCGGACCAAATCTCTCGAAAGCATATGGAAGCGGTAACAACTGGACTCCTCTGATTCTCCTGTTAAAGGGGAAGAATTTGAGACTCTTAAAATTTGCCGGTGATAAAGTCGGGATTGTATCCGACTTTGATGCCCAGTATTACTATTCAGAATCGGATGTTTTTGTCACCACTGACGCCGGTGCCAACTGGAGATTTGCAAAGCGGGGTACCCGGCTTAGAAGCCTTCAGGCACTTTCTCCTGAAAAATTATACATCACCGAATTGTCAGCCTGGATGAGCCGCGACAGCGGTAAAGTCTGGACCACAAAAACAAATATTGATGGCTATTTCAGAGATATGCTCTTTTTAGATTCTTTGAATGGCTATTGCCTTAGCTATTATCTTTACCCGACTCCGCCGGGTCTGCCACGGGGAAGACTCTATAAAACCAATGACGGCGGTTATACCTGGAGCCAGCTTCAGATTTTCGAATCCTGGTCTGTATGGGATATTTATGCTGACAAGACAGGCAGAATGTGGATTTCTCAAGGTGCCTACGGTGATATTCTTGTGAGCAATAATGGCGGAACCGGTCTTTCATCGAGTTATGTAAGCACTAACGCCATGCCGGTGGGCGCAAACATTGGTGAACGAGGCTACATGGCATTCGGAGATGGTAAAATTGCATTCTCCTCATCAGGTGGTTTTGGCTTTACCCTGAAGTATGACCAACCCGGAATCACTCTGAACGCCGCTTCCAACAGCATTGACGGGAAATCCCTTGTTGTCGGAAATGGAGGGAAAATGCTCGCCACGACAAATGACGGTGAATCATGGCAGGAAATAAACCTTGGAACCAGCTCAGACTTTACAGCAGTCGCGCTTATGTCCGATTTGTCTTATATCGTCTGCACCGGTTCGGGAGAAGTTTTCAAAGGTGAACGACCCTTTATCTTTACAGATGTCAAAGATGAAACAGCAAACTCTGAAATGCCCGTTGCTTTCACACTCGGCAACTACCCGAACCCATTCAACGGTTCAACTGTAATACATTTTACACTACCTGAAGATTTCAACTGCCGGCTGGAGGTTTTCTCGTCCCTTGGTTCTCTCATCTTTTCGAACGACATCAAAGGCAGCAAGGGTGAGAACAGATTCAATTTCGATGCAGCCGGGCTCGAATCAGGCGTTTATTTCTACCGGGTCAAAGCCGGCGGGAAAGTTCTTACCGGTAAGATGGTACTTTTGAAATGACCTGATGCTTAAACCCGTTAACCATATCGACTGTCAAACACTTTTACATACGGATATATGGAAAGAAGAATGAAAGAAAGATCTATTACTGCTGATGTGCTAAAGGGGCTTGCGGTTCTTTTTATGATTCAGGTTCACATTACCGAGGTTATTGCTGATACTTCGATATATAACAGTTGGATCGGAAAGATATCCCTCTTCCTCGGGGGACCACCTGCTGCCCCTGTTTTCATGACAGTAATGGGTTATTTTCTTGCTGCTTCCTCCAAAAATCTGCAACACACGGTTTTGCGCGGACTGAAACTTATCGCAGGTGGAATTGCTCTAAATATTGCCATTAATGCCCATCTCCTCTACCATATCGCAACAGGACAATCCACCGTAAACCCGCTCGACTTCATTTTTGGAATAGATATTCTCGTTCTCGCCGGTGTAACTACTGTCTTTATTGGACTATTGAAAAAGATTCTTGATATCAATTTTCTGATTCCCTCCGGTCTCGCGATTGTCGTACTCCTCCTTACACCTTCCGTCAATTCCTGGTTGAACGGTGGGAGTAAAACCATGGCATATTTTGCCTCGGTGTTGGGCGGAATTGCCCCGTGGTCGTATTTCCCACTGTTTCCCTGGGCTGCATATCCCCTTTTTGGTTATGCTGCATACCTCCTCATTAAAAGTGAGTTTGCCGAAAAATATCTCACAAATAAAGTCTCGTGGTTCCTCATCGCAGTGTGGGCAGTGTTTGTTTCCCTGACCATTGAATACGGAATTGAAACAGCAGCCGCTCTTCGGAGCTACTACCATCACGGAATTGAATACTCCGCCTGGGCACTCGCTTTTACCGCGGGATTTGCCATTCTGATAAACGAGGCGGTAAAACACGCAAAAGAGAACGCCTTCCTCGAATATTTTGCATTGATTGGCAGAAATGTAACCCTCGCATATGTGGTGCAGTGGGTAATTATCGGCAACCTGGGAAGTGGCGTTTACAGAAGTGTTGGTTTGAGGGACTCTTATATTGCCCTCGTGGCGGTTGTTTTTGTTACCTCCATTTTAATAATGGCTTACGAAAACCGTACCCGTCTTCGTTCCTTGTTTATTTGAATAATATGATTATTTTAATGGTGTACTTTTGACCGTTTCTTCTCTTGCCACGGGATTGGGTAATCTGTAAGATTCGTTCGCAAATTCAGATATTGCAGGCAATATATGAAACATATTATAAAAGCTGCGGTTTTCGTGCTGTTAATGTGTCCGGGTCTCATTCCGCAACAATTTTCCCCTGCCGGTACCGAAGTGGTGGTACCATGGTCAACCTCGTACTATGCAGGTCTGGGTGCCGGTCGGCTTCAGTTTATCGACTCACTGAATGGTATAACAGCCAACACTCAAAACGGTTCTTTTGCTCTGACCACCGACGGAGGTGCCACATGGATTGAGCGGGAACCTGCCCCTAACCTCGCTAAATTTCTCTCAATTTTCCTGCTTGCCAAAGATACCCTTGTCGCTGTAAGAGACAGTCAGTATATTTTCCACAGTTACAACGGCGGTCTGAGCTGGCAACTTAAGTATGAGATGGGAAGCAGCGAGCACTTTTCAAATTGCCTCTTCTTCAATAAAAAACACGGTGTTATCTTCCCTGCCACAGGCGGAATAAGAATCACCAGCGACCGAGGCTTGACATGGTTCGACCTGCCCTGGAATTTTGGACCGGTCAAAAAAGTACCCTCCTGGTCAAATGGATATCTCTTCGTTTATGAACAGACTACCTCAATCCCCGGTATAGTTTTCTCAACGGATAATGGAATTTCCTGGAAAAAAATTAAACTTAATCTGAGTGGAATTACACGGGCTGAGAGAATCAGCAACGGCTTCGCTGTAATTGGTACCGATCAAAAATATTACAAACTCTCCGATTCAGGGGCAGTTCTGGCTTCCGTCATCAGTCCAAATCAAAAATACAATTTCGACTACTGCTACATCAGTGACACCGAAGTATGGGCTCTCGACAACACCGGCTGGGCGGCTGATAATGGTTACAGATACCTCACGAAAATGTCTTTCAAGGATACCGCAAAAACAGGTTACAGACTTGAAATAACCTCCAATTATATAAACCAGATTGTCCCGACCACATTCGACAAACTTGTCCTTGGGCAGACCGCAATGAGCCTTGATGACGGTGTTCTCACCTTCCACAAGTACAACGATAAAAGAATCAGGGTCGAATATTTGAAACTCCCAGACAACTTCGAGGCGAAAAAACTCTTCTTCGTAAACGAATCCTTCGGATTTGTAGCCACGGGTTCGGGAGAAATCCTGAAAACCACTGACGGAGGCTTAACCTGGAGAAAGGTAAACACTCCCGGAATATACTCCCAGATCAATTGTTTCGCCGCTCGAAGTGAGAATGAATTTATTGCTTCAGGCAATGCTGGTCTCATACTCTTCTCCTCCGACGGGGGTGAAAACTGGATAAGGAAAGAATCAGGATTTGGGCGGGACATTACCTCCATTTCATACAGCAATCCCGATAATATCTATTTCTGCACTTCCGACTCGTTATACGGAACAGATCATCTATGGCGGCAGATCAGGCACATCAGGGTCGATGTTCCGGCGGGCAGATACACGGGTGTTCAGTTCTTCGATTCTCTCAACGGCTCTGTTACCTATGAGAATGAATATTTTGCGAGCCATTTGCTGACAAGCACCAATGGCGGCTCATTCTGGTGGAAGAAGATCATGACTTACCGCCTCTACACATACGATCCTGCAAATTTTGGCATTTACTGGAAATATTCCACAGGAGTCACCTGGTACAGGAACAATACGCAGGGTTGTATTATGTCCCTGAAAGGAATGATAACGGGTGTTCATCAAAATAAAAACGGAGTGGCTGCAGCATATACCGACAGAGGCAACTTCCTTATTACTTTTGGAGACAAATTCAACTGGTCCCTTGTCAGTCTCGGTGAACCGGTCACGGTCAGACACATCTTTGCAGCCGGCAACAAGGCAATCTATCTTGCAGCCCCGAACGGAAGGATATATAAATTTTCTCCCTCGAATCTGCCGAATATTCCATCCCTGGTACTCAGACAATCACCTCCGGACGGAGCAAAATTTGTTCCAAAAAACTTTGAGTTGAAGTGGGGCGAGCCATATTCTCATACCCCAATCAGGAATTATCAGGTTCAGATCGCACTTGGCGACACATCCAATATCGTTGTGGATGACGCATCGGTTTTTTCACCGAAATACACCCTCAATCTAATTTCAGATACTTCCTTCTATTTCTGGCGGGTGCGTGCCCGGAATGGTGAAGGCTGGGGAGAATTCAACCCGTGGTACAAATTCCGGACTTCAGCCGAGATTCTCTCATTTTCCACAGTTCAAACAAATTTCACTAACAATGTAACAGCCGCAATAAAAACACCTGCAGGCAGATATTTCGTAGGTACGGAGAACGGCCTGATCAGCTTCACAGACAACTTCTCCTGGTTATGGACACAGGGTAATTCGGCAACCACTTACAAAATTACGAAGTTCACCGTTAATAAGTATTCTTCCGTCATCTATGCCTTCAGCACTAATAATGAGTACTCTTTCTCGACTAATAACGGTATAACCTGGACAAAAATTGCCGACCCTTTAAGAGGGAAAATGATTTATTCCCTCGCCTTTACCGGCGCCACAACAGGTTATGCAGCCGGTGGTTACGGTACCATATTTAAAACCACCAACGGTGGCAGCACCTGGAACAACATCTGGTACTCACCCGACACAGGTGATAACCTGGACATTAAAACCATCGATTCCACTGTAATTATTGCAGTCGGAGCTCAGGGAAGTTTTACCATCTCCACTGATGGCGGTGCTACATTCAGGCAGAAATCCCTCGCCTACTCCGAAACCTTCACCCGGTTTGAAATAGACGAGGGACAGCGGATTATCATCAGAAACAGCAGAGGTGAAAGACGGATATCCAATGATCTGGGCAATACATGGATTTATGAACGGCTCGCATTCGAAGCCCCTTTGAGAGGTTTTAAGGACTGGCGAAACAATTCGATGATGATTGATACTCTTGGCGGAGTGTTTACAATGCCGTTCAACTCAGTTGAATATTTCTATCAGACACTCCCCGAAAAGCGTATTGCCAACGGACTTGAACTCGTTGAAAATGAAGTGTTGATTCCTTCATCAGGCGGTAAACTTTTTGTAGCTCCACTCCCCTCACCCGGTTCCAATGCACCATGGCAGTATGTTGTCAATCCGGGTGCTGCATCTCTGAATCAGTATCTTTTTACGGGCGCAAAATCGTTGATGGGTGCCGGTAGAGCCGGAATGGTTATGGTGTCTGAAGATGAAGGAAGAATTTGGAGGGCAGCCCCCTCTCCCGTTACATCCGATTTGTTTGTAATTACTCAAAAAGCAGGGGGTGAAGTCGTCATCGCAGGCGATTCCGGGCGTGTACTTGTCTATAACAACGGCGCCTTTTTAGCCGAAGGTTCGGGAATTCCTGCGGACAAAAAAGCCTCGGCTATCTCTTTCAACGACAAGTTCACAGGATTTATTTCATGCCGCGACGGATCACTCTTCCGGACGAATGACGGCGGAAGAACATGGATACAAAAAACAGAGATTAATCCGGCTGCGGCAGGTCTGGAGATAGCTGCGATAAAAGCAGGAAAAAACAAGCTCTATATCCATCTTGAATCCTCCGTAAACAACGAAGCCACCAGATCGGAAATAAGGGAGTACAATCTGAATCTGTCGGGCTACAGGACAATCTGGTCAGCAGGATCACTTTCGAACATGCCCGCGATCATCGTACCGGGAAAATTCTTCGCAGTCCTGTTGCAAGGTAACAGAATTGTGACAGGAAGAGGTCCCCTGATGGACACACTTGTCGAATTTTCAAATGATACTCTGAATATCTCCTCCCTTTTCACTTCAAACGGAAAGAATTTTTGGGTCGGTGACAATTCGGGTAATTTGTACAGGCTGGATGATAACGGCGGGATAACCTCCTCCTTCAAGGGATTTGCCCTTGGAAGTATAAAATCAGTACTCTTCTCCCACTCCGGGAAAGGGATTGTTGTCTCGGAAGCCGGGAATATCTACTACGGTTCCTCCAGTGACGAAATTCAACCGGATGATCCCTCAGTCGACATCCCCGATGAATATACCCTTTACCAGAATTTCCCGAATCCGTTTAATCCTTCGACTACCATCGGATTCCAAATTACAACGGCTGATTCCTACACCCTTGAAATATTCAGCAGTAACGGTGAGAAAGTCCAAACCCTCCTGAATGGTTTTATGGAGCCCGGGAAATATCAGATCATATTTGATGCATCAAAACTCTCCAGCGGACTCTATTTCTACCGGCTACGAGGAAACGGTGCCTTTTTCACAAAAAAAATGATCTATTTAAAGTAGGGGGACATGATGAAATATTTTGCATTTTTTATCCTCATTTTATCTATCACTCCACGGACTCAACTCGTGCCCGTGATAAATTATTCAGACACAAGTGCATTTATTGATGTCGAATTTTTGAATGAGTATTACGGTTTTGTAGTCACAAACAGAGGAACACTCCTTAGGACAACAAATACAGGACTTGCGTGGTCGGATGTCCCCATTCCCGGTAATACGGGTGTTCTTGCTGTAACTTCCGGTCCCGATGGAATACTCTTCATTTCGGGCAGGAACGGGATGGTTAAGAAATCTACCGATGGCGGCGCCACCTGGTCTGATGTATCCGTAACCTCACTGCCGGATGCTGCACTTACATTCGTGAAAAGAATTGCTACCTACAGTCTGGTTGTTGCCGGCAGGCGGGGCTGGTTCGCAAGAAGCGATGATAACGGGTTACACTGGCAGTCGGTTAGAATCGGAATGGAAGACATTAATAATGTTGTGTTTACGGGATATTTCACAGCCTGGGCGCTTATGGACAAAGGAGTTGTAGCCACAACTTCCGATGGTGGACTTACCTGGTCCCCTTTCTACGCCGAAACACTCGGAAAAAGCGTCAAAGGAATGCTGCAGAGCGGTAACTCCATCATGTTTACAGGTGACGGCGGTTTGATTACTTCATCCGAAAATAATGGTGCAACCTGGACTTCATTTCTCACCTGGCAACAAACAGATCTCGTTGAAACAAAGCAAACAGGGCAAAACAGCCTTTTTATCATGGACACAACGGGTAAAATGAGAACATTAACGCTTACAGCAACGGGAGTTACGGCTACCAATCTCACTACCCAAAAAAAACCTCAAAAAAGGTACTACGGCTTCTGGTCAAAATCGAACACACTGTACGCAATTACCGATGGACCGAATATCTATTATTCCAATTCTTCGGGGCAGCAGCTTAGTTCCCGTATTGTCTCCTTGGGTGGCAGAAAGATTTCCTCTGTAACTATCGTCTCTGAAAACGACTATATCATCTCGTGCAATTCCCCTTTCATAAACGGTGTTTCATCCGGATATATCGCCAGAACAACCAATGGAGGTGAATCCTGGAAATACAGTTACGATGGCGGCTGGGTGAACAGGGAGTATTATCTCTCGAACGGACGAGGTTTCAGGGTTCTCGAAAGATCCGAACTCTACTCATCAAATTCGGGGGCGACATGGTCAGATCTGATAGCAAATACCTCGGGGGTCATAATCAGTTCTCAATCATTGAGCGATCAAACAGGTTATTTTATCATTACCGATTCCCTCACAAAACCCCGCAACAAGTCTGCGAGCAGCATCTACAAGCGGACAGGCTCGACTAAAACGATGCTCAAAACTTTTGCAAACACCCGGTTGACACATCTCGATTTCATCGACAATCTGAACGGCTGGGTGCTCCGTGACAGCACTCAGTTCAATGTTACGACTGACGGCGGTGTCAACTGGAAGCAGACAGCGGTCATTACTCCGTACATCTCCTCATATCTAAGATTTGGCAATACCTCGGGCATTCTCGTTACCCAAACAGGGAGAATCATGAAAACATACAACAATACCGAATCGTGGTCGCTCCTGTTTAAAGATACAGTTTTAAGGTTCAACTCGATTGCCGGTATTGATTCCGCAAGATTCATTGTCGCCGGTGATTCGGGGGTAATCTGCACATCAGTCGATGGCGGTCAGTCGTGGAAGCTCCTGAAAACGGGGATACAGGCTGATTTCAATCATATAAAGATGATCGACTCCCGTAAATTTCTCATCACTACTACAGCAGGTGGTGTTTATAAAGGGAATCTCGACGATTCCTGGTACTCGGAAGTAAAGGAACCAAGTCCCATTCTCCCCGAATATCACATTATCGGGAATTTCCCGAATCCCTTTAATAACAGCACAGTTATTGAGTTTTTCACAAAGGAAAGCGGGAATGTTCAACTCACTCTCTTCGACATTTCAGGCAGAGAGGTTTATTCAGACATTATTAACGCCCAAAACGGAGTAAACAGATACAACTTCAACTCCCAAAACCTGAACAGCGGCGTCTATTTTTATACACTCGATTTCGGCGGGAAAAAGGAATATTCGAAGATGATTCTCTTAAAATAGAGCTTCAGAACTTCGGAGTTTCAGAACCTCAGTATTTCAACACTTCCGAGGTTCCGAAGTTCTGAGGTTCCGAAGTTCATCAAGATTTGTAAAATAAAAGCAGGAATGCTATGAAAAATTACACGCTGATTCTCATTTTTTTTCTGACCGTGGTTAGTCAGACAAGGGCACAGTCAGAATCTCCCGGTGGTACCGAAGTTGTCGTCCCTTGGGCTGCGAGTTTTTATACCGGCAAAGGTACTGCTAATGTACAATTTTGTGATTCTCTGAACGGAGTCGCATTTTGGAAAAATTATGCTGAATACAGTATAACCACCGATGGTGGTGAAACCTGGCGTGACGGCAAGTTAACCTCTCAGCTCGACAAAATCATGGAGATGTTCCCCATCGGGAGGGACACCCTCGTGGCGATAAGAGACAGCCAGTATGTCTTTCACAGCTATAATGCAGGTGAAACCTGGACTCATGTGGCGTCGCTTTGGGAGGGTGAGAGATTTGCATATGGTCTTCTCTACAACCATAAGCATGGTATTCTGTTCCCCAAAGAGGGGGGCATGCTAAGATCAACAGACCTCGGAGCGTCATGGAATGCTGCGTTCTGGCCCTACAGCAAAGTTAATGAGAACCCTGTCTATGATAAAGGATATTTATTCGTTATTGAGAGGTTTCCTCCCACTCCCGGGATACTCTACTCGACGGATAACGGTGCTACATGGGTGAGGGTGGAGTTACCAACAACTTTGAATGGATACAGGAAGGTCGGAAAAAGTGACAACGGTTTTTTCGTGGTATCGACCAGCAATATGTTCTATCTCCTATCGATGACAGGTGAGATCATTCAGGCTTACAGACCGGGTGGAACTGACATCAGAGGTGGCTATGGATATGTTAGTGACCGCGAGATATACGCCCTCGACAATGTCGGTTGGGGCAACAGACTGCTGCACCGCTTTAGCCTCCCTGACACGGTATTGCAGACCGTTACTATCGGCAACAATTCAATGAATCTGAATTATATAATCCCCACAACTCACGACAAACTCGTGATCTATACGAGAAATGTGGGCAAAACCGACGGGATTATGACATTTCACAAACATGGACACCGGAATTTAAAGATCGAGCAGTTCGATCTGCCCGGTGAAAGCGAGGCAACAACACTCTTTTTTGTAAACGGAACCAAGGGGTTTGCGGGCCGGTCCGACGGAACGATAATAATGACGACCGATGGTGGCGGGACATGGCAGGCGACCACAACCCCCGCGGTGACTTATAAGGTAAAGAAATTCATACAAAGGAGCGAGACAGAGTTTGTGGCGATCTATGCGAACGGGCAGATAGTTGAGTCACCCGACGGCGGCGCAAACTGGAACCCGGTTGTTTCAAACTTCCACAAGACGATTGTAAGCGCATCATTCGCGGGGCGGGACACGATATTCGTCTGTTCAAACGATTCCCTCTATTTTACAGATCCGGCATGGCAACAATTCACACCGGTGAACACCGGTTTTAGCGGCGGGTATTTTTCCGATGTCTGTTTTTACGACCGGATGAACGGATCGGCCATCTATCAGCATGGATACTTTGAGAGCAAGTCGCTTGTAACTTCCGATGGCGGTAAGACCTGGACAGCAACCGGTTACAGCAGACAGATGGTCAGCCTCGATCCTGCAACCCTCGGGCTTTATTACTATATCGCGAGCGAGTTCTCGGTCTGGTACGAAGGCGGTCAGGGAGGCTCGGTAAACCAGGAGGGAGTTGTCGTTCATACAGCGCAGCGCCCGGGTGGATTGATCGGCATGATCTATCAGAGCGGACAACTCTTCTACAATTTTGGCGAACGGGCCGTTTTCCGGAGGGTTTTCATCGGAGGAGGGCTAAATGAGCTAGAGGTGGCTCCAGGTGATGCCAACACTACCTACGCGCTTGTTGGGGGGAACAGGCTTTTCAGATTCAGACATGAAAGCGGGCCCCCTACCCCTTCGACGGTACTCAGGCGGCTCCCGAGGGACAGATCGCCCTACGAGTACCAGAATCTTAGATTCAGCTGGGAGGAGCCCTGGACAGTATCGCCGATTACAGAGTACAACCTACAGCTCGCTCTCGGAGACACTTCGAATATTGTGAACGATATTACAGGTATCGACTCCACTTCAGTTACGGTGAGCCTTGGCGCAGATTCGGCACTTTATTTTTGGCGTGTCAGGGCGGCAAACTCAAACGGCTGGGGAAGTTTCAATCGCTGGTTCTCATTCAGGTCTTCAACCCTGGCCTACCAGCCAACCCTGTATACAACGCCGCTTCGCGGTGACCTGACAGCGGCAATAATCTTACCCGACGGAAGACTGATCGTGGCTAATAATTACGGCGAGATTGCAAGAACCGACCAGTTACCGGGAAACTGGACCACGGTGGCATCGGGCACAACCTATCCTATCCTGAGATTCTACTATGATCCGAACAATAATCTCGCGTTCTACCTAACGAACGGCAATTTCCTCGGTTACTCAGGGAACAGGGGTTTCACATGGGGAAGAAAGGAAGCACCTTTCGGAAGCATAATGATAACGGCCGTTGCTCCGCTGAAACCCAACAGGATATTCGGATCCGGGACTTACGGCAGTATATTCAGGGCAGTGGCTTCGCCGGATCCATGGACAAAGTTGTGGTTCGCCCCCGCCTACGGGGATCTGCGACATATCAACACCCTTGGAACCAATCTGATCGCCGGGGCAGGTGACAATGGTAACATCACGATCTCGAACGATGGCGGAGAGACCTTCAGGTATGTCGGGCACGGAGCACCACAAATGTACAAAAGGGTCAGTTTCGCCCCTGACTCAACTATCGTTGTGCTGAATCAGTATGGCTCGCGAAAGGTATCGACCGACTTGGGCGAAACTTGGACATCCGAGACATCTGAGGTGCGGGCACCGGTAAGGGATATGATCACCCAGAACGGCATCAGCGCGGTGATAGACACCCTTGGTGGGATTTACACTGCCACAAGTCCGTTTTCCCCCTGGAGATTCAGTAAACTCCCGGAAGGTGTCTCACCGATGGGTGTTGAGATATCAGGCGATACGATCTTGATCACGGCGAGGGGCAATAAACTTTACTACCTAAAAATCCAAACGGGTAATCCTGTAGGCGTATATGACGAACCCGTTATCCCCGGTGAGTTCACCCTTGCGCAGAACTTCCCCAACCCGTTCAATCCAGAGACGGTTATCCGTTTCGTGTTGCCCGTTGCCGGTTACGCGAAGGGTGTGGTTTACGACTTTCTCGGTCGCGAGGTGGCTACACTGGTAGACGGTGAAACAAGAGCCGGAACTCATGAGATAAAATTTGACGCCAACGGACTACCATCGGGTGTTTACATTTTCCGGCTTGAGACGGGTAAAACCTCGGCAGCGGTCAAGATGGTGCTTCTGAGGTAAACGATGATGAACCTAACCCCACAGAGAGAAAGAAGTAAATTCTAAGGCGATCACCATGAAAAAGATTTTATTGTTGCTACTTACGCTCATATTTACAGCACACTCACAGTTGAAGTGGGAGTTGCTAAGCCCTTCCCCCACATATGCTGACATATATAATGTCTGGACCTTTAATGATTCCACAGTATTGATAGTTGGAAACTCGGGCCTGTGCATGAAAACTTCCGATGGGGGAACGACATGGCAGAATTGCATAATAAACACAACGAACGACTTGAAAGGGCTCTACTTCCTGAACGAGAGCGAGGGGTGGTTGTTTGATGCTTCATGCAAGCTCTACAAATCGACGAACGGGGGTGAATCGTGGGAATTGTTCTACTCTCTGCCACAGGAGAGACTGATAACCTCGATCTACTTCAAGGATGCCAACAACGGGTACATGGGGTCTGACTACCGCTTGTATGTAACCACTGACGGTGGGTTGAGCTGGACACCCAAGCATTTCAACAACTTCATCTATGGCTTTAAAGTGTTCGGTAATTCCCTTTTCTGCGCCACTTCAGCAACAGGGTATGTCGGGAAGTTGTTCCGGAGTACAAACAATGGAGTTAATTGGGATACCATCTACAGTATGCCGGGTTACCCTGTATTGGATTTCGACCTGAATTCTCAAGGTGTGCTGATCTGTGTCGGAAAGGGATTTGCCGCAAGGTCAACTGATATGGGGGCAACATGGGTTTTTCTGGCATTCAACTATAAAGATTTTTTTAGCGTCGAATTCCTCGATGATTCACATGTGTTTGTTGCAGGTTCTTTGAATCTGATGAGCTGGAACAGCGGAGCGGACTGGACTGAGCTTAAGAACATGGGATATTTAAAGGCAGTTAGCTGCGGTGAAAACAACATTATTGCCGCCGGGAATGAGGGAAAGATATTCAGGTCGACTGACAGGGGCAGTTCGTGGATGACGATGTCAAAAAGGAAAGACAATGTCTTCAGATCTGCATTTTTCACCTCGCGGGACACAGGTTTTCTTGCCGGTGAAGAAGGGACGCAATTCATTCGAAAAACCACTGACGGAGCCAGGACATGGCGCGAGATCCCCTGGCATCATTCGTACTACAGCATCAGTGATATGACATTCATTGAAAGGGGTGCCAAAGGTTTTCTGCATGCAAGGAACAAGATAATGAGTTCCACTGACTATGGCGAAAGCTGGTTTGATGTCGCGGCACCCCTTAACTCGAACGATAATCTCCTGAAATTCTTCTTTGTTGATGATCAGTATGGATATGTTTTGGGTAGCAACAAGTTCATCCTTAAAACCACGGATGGGGGTACGACATGGACGAGGAACGCGATAACTGCCACCTCAAACCTCGAGGGTCTTTACTTTGTAAACAGGGATGTCGGTTTCATCCACGGATCCACGGGTGTTTCAATCTACAAAACCTCCGACGGCGGAATGACCTGGGTGCAAAAATATTACGATCCTTCCGGGTATTCAAAGGGATTCCACTTCTCTTCGCCGAACGATGGGGTTTGCTTCACTTCCTCTTCCGATCTTTACACTGCCAATCAGGGTGAGTCCTGGACGGGAAGCACTTCATATGTACCGAGGATTCTCGCCATGGATTATATTGACAATCTAAACGGTTTTGCATCGATGATCCACGGACAAACGAATATCCATCCTTTAATGATCGGTATTACCCGGAATGGGAAGGATTGGACCACGAAAATACTACCGCTCCAGATCACAGGTGGCTTGATGAGAATGGCTGACAAGGGCACAGCATATTTGTTTGCCTCCGGTGATATCATAATCAAACTTACCGACACCGCTTTGACGACAGTCGAGGAGGAACCGGGCGTACCCGGTGAGTTCACCCTTGCGCAGAACTTCCCCAACCCGTTCAATCCTGAGACGGTTATCCGTTTCGTGTTGCCTGTTGCCGGTTACGCGAAGGGTGTGGTTTACGACTTTCTCGGTCGCGAGGTGGCTACACTTGTAGAAGGTGAAACAGGTGCCGGAACCCATGAGATCAAGTTTAACGCCAACGGACTACCATCCGGTGTTTACATTTTCCGGCTGGAGGCAGGTAAAAACTCGGGGGCAATAAAGATGATCCTTTTGAAATAAGTTGTTTGACAAAATTTAAATCAGCATGAGAAATAGAAAAGACAGTAAAATGCGATCCGCGATTATACTTATAGCAGCCATCTTTTTAATGATGGTAAGAGTTGAGGCACAACCTGTTCAGGCAGAGAGAACAGAAGTAGTGATCCCCAACGCGTTCAGTTTTTATGACGGGAAGGGAGCCCGCAGGATCCAGTTCGTTGATTCACTTAACGGGATATCCTACTCACCCAACACACCCCACTTCGGCATAACCACCGATGGAGGTCAGACTTGGAGGGACGGAAGTCTCTCAACCCAGATCCCCGCCATAATGAAGATGTTTTTAATGGGAAAGGACTCGATGGTAGTGGTCCGCGACAGTCAGTATATCTACCACAGTTTCAACGCGGGTGAGACCTGGACATTGGCGGCTTCACTCTGGTCCGGAGAGAGGATCAACAAATGCTTTTTCTTCAACCACAAGTACGCAATAAACCTGACCACTAACAACGAGCTAATGATATCCTCGGACCTTGGAGTTTCATGGATAACGATCCCCTGGCAACACAGGACGATAAAGCCTGATATATTCTACAACAACGGATATCTCTTTGTTACAGAAGTTCCACAGTCACCCAACCCTCAGTCGATAGTTTACTCGACAAACAATGGTTTTACCTGGGAGAAGATAAACCTCCCCACTTCGATAGGCGAGTACACTTACATAGCCAGAGGAGCCGGAAGTTTTGTGATCGGTACCAACAACGGGGTAGTTTACTCCATTTCGCAAACCGGCCAGATATTAAAGCGATTGACCTCACCCGGTAACGCGATCGCGCGGGGATATGCATATCTGAGCGACTCTGAGATATTCTCACTCGACAATGACTACAGTTATTTTTCGAGGGGAATAGTGAAATATTCGATAACCGACTCTTCAACCTCGTATATCCCAATAAATTATCACGAGCAATACCTTGATCAGATAGCGGTTACCACCCATGACAAGGTGGTGATGGCCTCAACTTACCAGCCCAGCCACTCGGCCTTGATGGTATTTCACATGTACGGTTTCCGGGACATACGGGTTGAGCGGTTCAAATTTCCGGGGAATCTTGATGCATCGTGCCTTTATTTTGTGAACGACGCGATGGGGTTTGCCGCCACTTCGAAGAACCAGATACTCAAAACGAGCGACGGTGGAGAGTCATGGCAGGAGACGACGGTGCCGGCACAGTTGGCATTAGTGACGGGGTTCGCGCGAAGAAGCGAGTCGGAGTTTATCGCCATCTGTGAAGGAGGGGCGATACTTGAGTCGAACGATGCCGGGAACAGCTGGCAGAGCATTCCCTCTGCATTCAAGGGCTCGATAATAAGGGCGTCATTCGCGGGACGGGACACGATATTCTTCTGCACGAAAGATTCACTTTATATGACCACATCGGGCTGGCAGACTGTAATTCCGATGAATACAGGGCTGACGGGAGGGTACTATAAGGATCTGGATTTCTATGATGGCTCGAACGGGGCCGCGACATACGAAAAGACGAGTGATCTTGTAGGGAGGGCATTTGTGACAACCGACCGTGGCGCTACCTGGGAATTGCAGAACTTCCCTGACAGGATGTTCACATACGATCCCGGTTCGCAGGGATTGTTCTACAGAAGTGACGAGGGATTCGGCACATGGGATGCCGGGGCTTCGGGGCAGAAGATCTACATGGAGAGTTATCCCGCAAATGTGGACCAGAACAGGGGTGGAGTTATTGCTCTTACCGCGGGGACGCAGAATATTTTCTTCAATCTGGGAATCAAGCGAAATTTCAGGCATATCAACCTGGGATCAAATATCGTGAAGAGGCAGATAGTCGCGGCAGGTGGGAACAGCACTTATCTTCTGAGTGCAGACGGTGTTTACTGGAAGTTCTCGCGAAGTGACAATACAGCCCCGACCACAGTCATTCGCAATTACCCTGTTGACGGATCGCCTTACGAATTTCACAATCTGAACTTCAAATGGGAGGAGCCTTGGACAATCGCACCGATAACGCATTACCATTTTCAGCTCGCCCTTGGCGACACTTCAAATATTGTTGAGGACAGGACCGGACTGGATTCCACATCGATCAATGTGAACCTGACGGCGGATTCGGCACTCTATTTTTGGCGGGTAAGAGCCGAGAACCAATACGGTTGGGGAAGTTTTAACCAGTGGTACTCGTTCAAGTCTTCGACAGTGGCTCTGCAGGCATCCTTATACACCACTCCACTGACGGGAGATCTTACGGCCGCGATCATCCTGCCGGGCGGCAGGCTTATCGTCGGGAACAATTATGGTGTAATAGCAAGAACCGATCAGTTGCCGGGGAACTGGACGACGGTTGCTTCGGGTACGGTTTACCCAATAAACCGGTTTTACTACGACGCGAACAACAACCTGACATTTTACCTGACAAACGGAAACTTTCTGGGGTACTCGAGCAACAGGGGTTACACCTTCGGAAGAAAAGAAGCCCCGTTGGGCAGCACCATGATAACATCGATCGCCCCGCTCGCGCCAAACCTGCTGTTCGCCTCCGGCTATTACGGAAGCATTTTCAAGGCGGCAGGCGGAGTAGCCACCTGGTCGAATGTCTGGTTTGCACCGAATTGGGGTGATTTCAGGCATATCGCGACCGATGGAGTGTACAAAATAGCCGCGGTTGGCGATTTTGGTAATATCACCCTCTCCTCTGACGGGGGCCAGACCTTCAGGTATATTGCCCACTCACAGACAGAAATGTACAGAAGAGCGGGATTCGCACCCGATGGAACGATAGTGGTTCTGAACAAGAATGGTGAGAGGCGGACGACCACCGATATGGGCAACACATGGAGCTTTGAACTCTTCGAGATCCGGAAACCGATAAGGGATATGGTCACCAAGAACGGGGTAAGCGTGGTGATCGACACACTCGGCGGGATCTACACTTCACTTACTCCCACGACGCCCTGGAGGTACAGCAGACTACCCGTAGGAGCCTCGCCGATGGGAGTAGAAATCTCGGGAGATACCATACTTATAACAGCAAGGGCGAATAAACTCTTCTATGTACCCCTTCACTCGGGGAACCCCGTAAGTGTGAAAGATGAAGGCACGATTCAGGGATTTTCACTCGCGAGGAACTACCCGAACCCGTTCAACGCTTCCACAGTGATCGAGTTCTCGATCGCCGAGGCGGGCAACTACACACTTGAGGTGTTCAACACGATGGGTGAAAAGGTTGCCACGCTTCATGAAGGCTGGCTCGATGGCGGGAAATACAGGGAGCTCTTCGACCCCGGTTCCCTCTCCAGTGGTATCTACCTGTACCGCCTGAGGGGCAGAGGAGTTGCATTAGCCCATAAAATGATTTTAATGAAGTAAGGGTACTGAGATGAAAAAAATTGCCATATTGTTAGTGTTGTTGTTTACGGATTCCCGTCCACAATTAACGGATGCATTAAAATTCAATGAGATAAAGTCATTCATCGCGGTTGACTTTTTCGATGTTACGACGGGTCTGGTTTTGGCGAGCAATGGTGAGATATATCGCTCGGCGGATGGCGGATTGACGCTCACGCGCGTCGCTATTCAGGGTAACAGAGGGATCACCAACCTGCACATCTCGCGAACTGGAGTTGCTTATATCTGTGGCCACGGCGGCATGCTGATGACCTCGAGCGACCGGGGGCAGACATGGAGCGATATTTCACTTTCCGGATACCCGGGTTTGAAGCTGAACTTCGTATCAACTCTTTCCGCTTCCACCCTGATAGTTGCGGGAGAGAATGGATTTTACGCAAAAAGTGAGGACAACGCGGCTAACTGGAGAGTAGCGACCATAGGTACCGGAGACATAAGCAAAGTGGTTTTTACGGATCAGAACAGGGGTTACATCCTGTACCAACACGGCGGGGTGTACAGCACTTCCAATGGTGGTGTTTCCTGGAACGGCCACTTCCTGCCATATTCAGGCTCGCCCATAGTAGCTGTTTTCAGTTACGGAAGCAACCGGCTTTTCCTCGCGCGGGACTACAGGTTGATTTTCTCAATTGATGGCGGGCTCACCTATTCACTCTCGGCGACTTCGGCTACCACGAAGATCCTGGCGGCCGTAGAAGTGGAGCCGGGAAGGGCGTTCGGACTGACCAGCACCTTCAACACCTTCAAGATCGATTACACAGGAAGCGGCGCCGCGATTGATTTCTACACCCTGCCGACTAACAGAATCTATACGGGATTTTGGATTAAGGGGTCGAAACTCTTCCTCACAGCCGAGGGTCCCGATCTCCTCTATAAGGACCCTGCAAACAATCCCACCTACAGCACAGTTGTTTCGTTCGCTGACAGACCTTTGCACACCATAAATGTGACCGGTGAGAATGACTGGACCATAAGCGGTAGCGTTTACAGTACCTGGAAAGGGAGAATAGCACGAACCACGAATGGCGGCACAAGCTGGTCTTATCTGTATGATGACAAATGGACAGGAAACTGTACCTTTCTTACGAGTGACCAGGGAGTGAGGGTAAGAGACAAGAGCATCGACTACACTTTAAACGGTGGAGCGACCTGGCAAACGGCTCTTACATTCTCTTCAGGAGTGATCATCTCGGAGAGATCGTTCACATACGACACCGGATTTTATATCGTGACCGACTCATTGGAAAAGCCCGTTTCAACAGCCAGAAGTACAATTTACAGACGCTCGGGTACATCCAGTACCCAGCAGTTGAATCTGGCGGGAGCGAGGCTGACCCACCTAAACTTTACTTCACCACAAAACGGCTGGGTTTTACGGGACAGCACCCGATTCTACACAACTGAAAACAGCGGGTCGGTGTGGAACCTGAAACCGGTTTTGACACCATTGATCTCAGATTATGAAAGGATTGGTGATACCGCGGGAATACTGGTAACCAGAAAAGGTTTGATAATGAAGACCAACAACAAGGCGGTTAACTGGACCACCATTTTCTCGGATTCGACTGTTGCTTTTAACACAATTGACATAAAAGATTCGACGGTAATTGCCGCCGGTGATTCGGGCGCGCTTTACATATCACTCGACATGGGTAATACCTGGAACCGAAGAGAGACCAACCGGAGTTTGAACTTCACGGAGGTTAAATTTGCGACAGCCGATCAGTTCCTTTTAGCAACCCGGACAGGTGGTCTTTACAAGGGGGGTGTCGCGGGGACGCAATCAACTGTTTTGACGAACGAGACAACGACTCCCGATACCTGGCTGATCGGTAACTACCCCAATCCGTTCAATCCAGAGACGGTTATCCGTTTCGTATTGCCCGTTGCCGGTTACGCGAAGGGTGTGGTTTACGACTTTCTCGGTCGCGAAGTGGCTACACTGGTAGACGGTGAAACAAGTGCCGGAACTCATGAGATAAAATTTGACGCCAACGGACTACCATCGGGTGTTTACATTTTCCGGCTGGAGGCGGGTAAAAACTCGGCAGCAATAAAGATGTTGCTGATGAAGTGAGAGACTAGAGAGATTCGAGAAACTTGAGAGACTTGAGAAACTTGAGAAACTTGAGTATTTTAGTACTCAGATACTCAGGTCTCTCTGGTACTCAGATCTCTCTAGTACTCAGGTCTCTCTGGTACTCCGGTACTCTGGTACTCTTGTACTCTAATGAAGCACCATCTTTATCGCCTTGGTCAAACCACCGGAGGTAATGCGAAAGATGTAAACGCCGGGGGAGAGTCCTCTCCCGTCGAACTTGAGAGAGTGTGTTCCTCGCGGCATTTCTCCGTCAACGAGGGTTGCCACTTCACTTCCAAGGAGGTCATAAACCACCCCTTTTACCTGACCGGCCTGTCTGAGTGTATAGTTGATAGCAGTCAGCCCTCCATCAGAACCATCTCCTGTTGAAAATGGATTCGGATAGTTTTGTTCAAGTTCATACCCGATCTCCGTCACGGGGTTGTCCTTGATTCCAACAGCCGGATAATTTACGGAGAAATAACCGTTCTTTGGCAGTGTGTCTGACTGCGGTATGATACTTCTGTCGATTGCAATGAAACGGTAATTAAACTCATAACCCGCCCGGAGTAGAGAGTCATTTAACTGATAATTAATCATTGATGAGTCTGCGAGAGGTTCGAATACTAATCTTTGTGATGGGGCTGGGATTAAACTGACACCATTTGAATAATAACCCTCGATAATCGCTGAATCTATAAAATTGTAAAATTTTGGCATCAGATTCCAGGTGTATTTTTTATTATAAGGATGCCGGATTTTTACTGATTTTTTCAGAACCGAAGTATCGATTTGAGAAGGAGGGCGAGTAAAACTTATTACCGGTTTGTCCGTCGGGGTATAATAGAGCGTAACTCCTGTATCATCATATATTTTAGCTTGTCTAAGACGATAATCTTGTCGAATAATATTTCCATGACCCCAGGATACAAAATAAAGATAATAAGCACCAATTCCTTTCGCATATTCTTCATCTGTTACAACTCCACTCGAACCGTAACCTTCATACCAAAAGGCGCGAACCTCTCTGGGTTCTCCTAACACTTCGATGGTGGCGGGATAATTGTGATAAAAATAACTACCCATATTACCATAAAAACTCATGGTCGGGTAAATTGGTACACCTGGTTTCTCTATTGAAAAGTCCGCAATTAATTGATCAGAATTATTGGCCCAACCAAATAGTTTTCGTTCAACATGATCGTATCTAATCCATCTGCACATTCCATAATACTGATACACCTTTCCCGACATCACCGTATCAGAAAGTACATAATTGAGTTTCACATACGGTGTCGTTTGATAATCTGTTGTAGCCTCCCAGTACTGCCATATGTTTCTTGGATCAGAGGGGAAAAATGCGCTGTCCTGTGAATAATTTTGGGAGGTTCCCGGAGGAAGGCCGGTTAATGGAATTCTGACTTTGACAAGGTTTGAGAGGTCAGCCTTCCCGCGCTGAGCGAGTACTGAAATTTGGATTATAAGTAATGTAAATAGAGATATCTTTAGAAAAAGAGATTTCATTTGGGACCACAACTCGAAAAGGAATAATTTTAATTACTAATCCTTAAAATAAGAAATTGTAATCTCCCGACAAATCTTAATCTGAAAGAACTTCTCCGGCGCTGAGGCGGTCCATTGCCATTTTGGCAGCGACCTGTTCGGCGGATTTTTTGTTGCGTCCCTTTCCCTCTCCAAGAACCTGAAGACCAACGGATACACGGACGGTAAAAATCCGTTCATGTTCGGGACCCGTCTCATCCACCACATAGTAGCGGGGCAGCTCCACCTTCTTTTTCTGGATCAGTTCGAGGAGCTGGCTTTTATAATTCTCATCGGTTACATGTACACCTTTGGTAAGACCCGGCTCAAGGATGAACTTCGAAATAAAATCCTTCGCCGTTTGATATCCGTATTCAGTATAAATGACACCGATCAATGCCTCGATGGCATCTGCAAGTATCGATTTGATCCCCTGCGACTGGCTGTTAACCAGTTCCTCCTGAATAAACAGGAACTGGTAAAGGTTGATCACCTGAGCCACTTCGAAGAGGTTGTTTTTATTAACGAGGTTCGATCTCATTTTTGTCAGTGTCCCCTCGTTCGTTTGCGGGAACATAGCAAAAAGAGTTTCGGCAGTCACCATTCCAAGAACGGCATCACCGAGAAATTCGAGTCTTTCGTTTGAAACTTTGAACTTGTTCTGGTCGAGAGCCGACCGGTGGGTAAGGGCTTCGATAAACTTGTCGGGATTTGTAATTTTCTTCCCGATAAGTTCTTCAAGCTTTTTAAAATCTTTCCGCTTGAGCAGTTTCTTCTGTTCAAGACGCCTGAAATAATCACGAACAAAACCGAACAAGTTTATGCCTCAAGTTTCTTAAACAGAAGTGAAGCGTTATGTCCGCCAAATCCGAATGTATTGCTTATGGCAAAATCGACTTTTCGTTTTACCGCCTGTTTTGGAACATAATAGAGATCGCATTCGGGATCAGCTTCATCAAGATTGATGGTCGGCGGAATTATGTCGTTCCCTATCGTCATGATTGTGGCAACAGCTTCTATTGCTCCGGCGGCTCCGAGGAGATGACCGGTCATCGACTTAATGGATGATATCGCAAGATTGTAGGCATGACCTCCAAAGACCGTCTTTATTGCCTTGGTTTCCGTTTTGTCGTTCAATGGAGTCGAAGTTCCGTGGGCATTTATGTAGTCAATTTTTTCAAGCGGAACACCTGCATCCCTCAAAGCTTCCTCCATTGCCCTGACGGCACCACTTCCTTCAGGATCGGGAGCTGTCATGTGGTAGGCATCGCCCGTTAAACCGATACCCGCAAGTTCGGCGTAAATTTTTGCTCCGCGTCTTTTTGCGTGTTCATACTCTTCAAGAATAACAGACCCCGAGCCTTCACCCAGTACAAATCCGTTCCTGTCTTTGTCAAATGGTCTGCTCGCTTCCTTGTAGCGGTCGTTCCATGTCGAGATTGCCCGCATGGCACCAAATCCGCCAATTCCGAGTTCTGTGGCAGCAGCTTCAGCACCCCCGCAAATCATCGCATCTGCAGCTCCGCGCTGAATGAGCATGAAGGCGTCCGCAATTGCATGGGATGATGTGGCACAGGCAGATGTAGTGGAATAGTTGGGACCCTTCAAACCATATTTAATGGAGATGTGTCCGCCGGCTATATCCGCTATCATCATGGTAACAAAGAAGGGGGAGAGCTTTTTTGGGGAATTGTCGTTGTAGAAAACCTGAAACTGATTCTCAAGTGATTTCAATCCGCCGATACCACTTCCAAAAATCACTCCGAACCGTTCGGGATCATACGAACCCTCGGGAAATGCAGCGTCATCCCAGGCCTGCGTGGCAGACGCGAGGGCATACACTGAAAAAGTGTCGATTCGTTTGAGGTTTTTGAAATCTACATAAAGACCGGGATCGAAGTTCTTAACTTCGGCAGCAAATTTTGTGTCGAAGTTAGTGGTGTCAAATTTTGTGATCAGTTCTACTCCGTTTCTGCCGGAGAGGAGCCCGTCCCAATATTCATGAAGGTTGTTCCCGACGGGTGTAACCGAACCCAGACCGGTAACAACTACCCTTCTGTTATTCATAGGTGAGTGCCTGAAAAAAGTAAAGCCGGGTATCACTGCTCACTTCTGGGCAGCCCACCCGGCAAAAGAGAAGTTATTTTTTGCTTGTTTCTTCTTTGATGAAGGCAAGTGCAGCACCAACTGTATCAAGTTTTTCAACCTGATCTTCGGGTGCCTGAATGTTAAATTCTGATTCGAAAGCCATGAAAAGCTCCATGAGATCGAGTGAATCTGCCTGAAGATCGTTTCTGAAGCTTGCTTCAGGTGTGATCTGTGATTCTTCTACGCCAAGTTTGTCTTGAATAATTTGATTGAATTTTACTTCAATGTCCATTATCTACTCCTATTTGTTAAGTTAATAATAAAAAATTACATCGTCATCCCGCCATCGACGGCTATAACCTGTCCGGTTATATAGTCGGCAGCCGGAGAAACGAGGAACGCAACAGTTTTGGCGATGTGTCCGGGCTCTCCGAGAGCTTTTAGCGGAATATGATTTAATAATTCTTGTTTGATATCGTCTTTAAGTTTCGCAGTCATGTCGGTCTGAATAAAACCGGGGGCAACTGCATTACAAGTAATATTTCTGGAAGCAACTTCCTTCGCAACAGATTTGGTAAAGCCTATCATGCCCGCCTTGCTGGCTGCATAATTGGACTGTCCGGCATTACCGGTAAGACCCACAACAGAAGTGATGTTGATTATTCTTCCAAATCTCTGCGACATCATCGGCTTCATTACAGCCTTTGTGTAGTTAAAAACGCTCTTAAGGTTGGCATCCATTACTTCGGTGAAATCGGCTTCTTTCATCATCATCAGAAATTTGTCGCGGGTGATTCCGGCATTGTTCACCAGGAAATCACATCCGCCGAGATTCTGAACAGTGAAATCGACCGCTTTTTGAGCATCCTCAAAACTTGCAGCATCAGCCTTGAATCCGAGTACTTTTCTTCCTTCGGCAGCGTGCTCAGCCTCGATGGCTTTTGCAGCTTCTTCCGAGGACTGATAAGTAAAAACGACAGAGCAGCCCTGTTTTGCCAGCTCTTCAACTATCGCTTTTCCGATTCCTCTGGAGCCGCCTGTTACGAGTGCTCTCTTCTCTTTTAATTCTGTCATATTGGGTTCGAAATATATTAAATATTAGTTAATAATGAATATAGAGCTATAAATATTTTTCAATATCTGCGTATTTATCTATTCCGGCGGTTGCAACAGAGGGGTCAATCCTCTTTACAAGACCCTGCAACACTCTCCCCGGACCCACTTCGACAAATTCATCGAAGCCGTCAGCTATCATGTTGCGAATTGTATCCTCCCACAAAACAGGTGCAGTTACCTGTAAAAAGAGATTTTTCTTTATCTCTTCCTTCTCTGTGACGGGTTTGGCGGTCACATTTGCGTAAACCGGAAATTTTGCGTCATAGAAATGAACTGTATCAAGTTTTGCTTCGAGTTTGTCTTTTGCAGATTGCATAAGCGGGGAATGAAATGCTCCCGAAACGGGAAGCTGAGTGACAAGCCTTGCCTTGGCTGCTTTTGCAAGTTCCATCGCTTTCAATACACCATCGACACTTCCCGAAAGAACAATCTGTCCGGGCGAATTGAAGTTGGCACATTGAACTATGCCTGTTGCGGATGCTTCGGCACAAATCTCTTCGAGAGCGGGTCTGTCGAGACCGATTACCGCAGCCATTGTACCGGGAAAATCGGTTCCTGCCTGCTGCATTGCCTGACCTCTGAACCTCACGAGCTTTACAGCATCATAAAATTGCACGGCGTTGCAGGCAACCAGAGCTGAATATTCACCGAGTGAATGCCCCGCAGCTCCTTCAAAATCGAGTCGTCTTAGAAGTGATGCAAGCACAACGCTGTGAACAAAAATTGCAGGCTGTGTATATTCAGTCTGCTTCAGATCGGTTTCGGGACCGTTAAACATTATAAAGGAAAGGGGAACTCCGAGCGCATCATCTGCGGTCTTTATCATTTCTTTGGCTTCAACAGAATTGTCGTAGAGGTCTTTTGCCATTCCGACATACTGGGAACCCTGTCCGGGGAAAAGTAGAGCCCTCTTTGCCATTTTAGTCCATGCTCCAGGTAAGATAAATCGAACCCCATGTAAATCCGGCACCAAAGGCGGCAAGAATCACATTGTCACCTTTTTTTACTTTTCCGGCTCTGTAATATTCTGCCAGACAGGTGGGGATGGTTCCCGAGGTTGTATTTCCATATTTTTCAATATTCAGCATCACTTTGTCCATACCGACTCCCATTCTGCTCGCAGTGGAATCGATGATGCGAAGGTTTGCCTGATGTGGTGCGAGCCATGCCACATCCTCACCCTTCAAACCGTTTTTCTCCATAATCTCAGCCGATACTTCTGCCATTCCGAGAACTGCTCTTTTATAAACAGCTTTCCCTTCCTGATAGAGGTAGTGCATCTTGTTGTCAACGGTCTCATGTGATGGTGGATTAAGGCTTCCGCCACCTTTCATGTGCAAATAATCGGCTCCTGAACCGTCAACATGAAGTATCGAATCCTTTATTCCAAGTGATTTATCTTCAGTCGGCTCAAGCAAAACCGCTCCGGCTGCATCTCCGAACAGTATACAATTGTTCCGGTCAGAGTAGTCCACAATGGAACTCATCTTGTCAGCACCGATTACGACCACTTTCTTATATGCGCCCGATGCCACAAGACTGGCACCAGTCTGGAGCGCAAAAAGGAATCCTGAGCACGCTGCTGAAAGGTCGAATCCCCACGCGTTTTTCGCTCCGATTTTTTCCTGTACCAGGCATGCGGTTGCAGGGAAAAGCATGTCGGGGGTCACGGTGGCAACAATAATTGCGTCAATCTCTTCGGCTTTCAGGTCCGATGAGTCCATTAAATCTTTTAAGGCACCATATGCAAGGTCGCTTGTGGCACCATTTCTTAAAATTCTTCTCTCTTTAATTCCGGTTCGCGATACTATCCATTCATCATTCGTATCAAGGTAACTTGAAAAATAATCATTGTCGAGCACCTCATCAGGCACATACATGCCTACCGCGGTAATCGTGGCATTTATTTTGGAATTGTTGGTCATTCGGGGTTTCCTTCGTTGTGGTCGATATTACGGATTGCAATCGCACTCGCGAGTTTCGCAAGCAGGTCTTTCCGGTGTGCTTCTGCAGCTTTGTGTATCATATTTTTAATTGCAAGAGGTGAACTTGATCCGTGTCCTATTATCGTTATCCCGTTCACACCGAGAAGTGGCACACCACCGTAATTTTCATAGTTGAGCTTGGAAAAGATCGATTTTAGTGAACTTTTGAACAAGCCAACTTTAATTTTATTAAAAATGCCCTGATCTGCATACTCTTTGAAGAGATGCTTCAGCAGGTACATTACTCCTTCTGCAAACTTTAAAAGGATATTGCCTGTAAAACCGTCACAGACGGC
Source organism: Bacteroidota bacterium (assembly GCA_020161395.1). Classification (NCBI taxonomy): domain Bacteria; kingdom Pseudomonadati; phylum Bacteroidota; species Bacteroidota bacterium. Next base: position 30,986 of record JAIUOE010000008.1, on the reverse strand, counting down.
CACATCCACATTTCCTTTAAAAATATCCTTCCCCTCTACATTCCCGATAAAATTGAGACCGAGAGGCTTGATCATCTGCAGGGCTTTTTTTGAAACTTCGTTCCCTTTTGTTTCTTCCTCGCCCACACTTATAACACCGACTCTTGGATTTGGCTTTCCAAGCATCTCTTCGGCATAAATGGAACCGAGGACGGCATACTCCGCAAGGTGATGGGCTTTCGAATCAACACTCGCACCGGCATCAAATATTGTGCAAAAACCGCCGATACATGGCATCAGTGTGCCAATCGTAGGGCGGTCTATTCCTTTAATTTTCCGGTAAATTAATGTTGAAAACAACATAACTGCACCGGTGTTTCCGGCACTCACAAATGCATCAGCCTTGCCGTCTTTTACAAAACGCAATCCGATTGCCAGTGAAGAGTTCTGTTTTTCCTTGTACGCCTGTGATGGCTGATCACTCATCATCACAACCTGACTTGCGTCTATGATACGGTTTTTGTCGAATTGTAGATTACTCTCCGCAAGCACCTGCTCTATCCGGTTTTTATCCCCGGAGAGCCACACTTCCAGATCATTATCTTCCTTCTCCGCATCGATAGCCCCTTTTATCTCGTTCAGGGGGGCAAAATCCCCACCCATCGCATCAAGCACAACTCTACACTTGCCGGACAATTTTCCGGGGCTTTGCATATTATTCGCCGTTCAGACTATTTCTTAGGAAGAAACATCGATCTTCCTGCATAATATCCGCAGGAAGGGCATGCATGGTGATTCATTTTCACTTCACCACAATTTGGACATGAACCTACTGAAGGAGCAACAGCTTTGTAGTGTGTTCTTCTTTTGTCTCTTCTGGTTCTCGACATTTTTCTTTTAGGATTTGGCATCGCTAATTTCCGTCAATTTAAGTTATTAATTAATCTTCTTTAAAATCGTCTTTTAGTTTCTCAAGATCCGCCCAAACGGGGTTTATCGGGTCTTTGTCACATTTACAATCACTTTTATTCAGGTCTGTTCCGCAGCGGGGACACAACCCTTTGCAGTCTTCACTGCACAATTTCTTGAATGGAATATCAAGATAAGCATAGTCGTACAACTCAGTTGTAATATCTATTTTATCCGCTTCCCTCGACAAATAATTTACATCAGGATCATCAGTTTCCTTGCTTCTTTCATCAAAAAGATAGAGAAGTGTAAAGCCTATGTCCCGCTTTGACTCGAGGTCTGCCGTGCATCTGTCGCACTCAAATTTCGCATTTACAAGCAAATTCACATCCACCAAAAGCTGCTGATGTGTCTTGTCAATCGATATAAAAAGTTCGTATTTACCGTAAAATGGGGCTTCCAGACCAAGTTCTGACACATTTCCTGTGTAATCCAACTCGTTCCTGCCAAACTCCAATGCGGATATCTTTATTTTCAACGCAATTGTCCAAAAAATCGAACTACAAATATAAGAACCCAAGACCATTATTACAAATAATTTATTGAGATCACTTGTAATAGCTATGAGCTTTGAACTATGATCTATGAGCTGAGACATACGAGCCCTTGTGGCGACATATGGGTAGAAACACAACGACCAATTAAATAAAAGCCCTTGTGGCGACATATGGGTAGGTGACGCAGATACACGCAGATTAAACAGATTAACGCAGAGTGGCTTATGGTTACACGGATTTCACGGATTAAACACGGATCCCACGGATGGAAGAATGGAACACGGATAAAACCGATTTAACGTGCCGAAGGCATCCCTTTGGGAGATTGCCACGGATTTTCAATCTGTATTGTTTATTGACAAATTATCATAATCTGAAAAGGAGCGACAATCGTCCCCGATTGTCCTACCGAAAAACCCAAACAATCTGAAAAGGAGCGACAATCGTCCTCGATTGTCCTGCCGACAAAACCCAAACAATCTGAAAAGGAGCGACAATCGTCCTCGATTGTCCTACCGACAAACTCTCATAAACTGAAAAGAGGTGACAATTGCACAATTATTCAGGCGAATGTCAACTGTGTTTTCTTGACTTATCTCTTTCCGTTTCTTCCTCCAACCTGAAAGCAACAATTTTTTGGATAAGCTCGACCGGAAGCGGTTGACCAATTGGGAATTGTATCGTGCCTTTTGAACACTTCCATTGCTTCAATTCCTCTGCGAAGGTTGCCACACCCGAGGCTCCGGGGAAAAGGCTGACATGATTTTTGAAAGCTGCAAAATACACAACCACCCGCCGGAGACGAAAAGCGGGCATGCCATAACTTATACACTCCGTTGTTCCCGGTGCAGCTTCAGAAATTATTTCGCGCAGCGAACGAAGCATTTCCTTTGCTTTCTCATCAGCTTCAGAGATATACTGATCTATCGAGGAGAGGTCTTTTCTCAAAATCGGAGATCCTTTAGTGATTATTAAAATTCGTCTGCCCAAAATACGAATCTAGGGGTAAAGATAAAACTGTCGTAGCCGGAACAGCCACAGAAAACCCCCTCTCAAAGCGGGATAGATATTGTGGCCAACCATACACATAATCCCGCGATTGTTCATTCCCGTTCTAACAAAATATCTTTAAACCACTGCAGTATCCCAAATCAAAGCCCTCAATAACATAAAAAAAAGGGGTCACCCACATCAAAGATGACTTTAACAACTTCTCAAAAACAAGTGAAGAACGGCTAAACAAACGGCTTAAAGACCAAGGTAAACCGGGCGTGAAATTTTAGGTAAATGTTTAGATTTGAACTTCAATTAGATTTATTTTTTGCACTGGACAGAGTACAGTTGATAATTTAATGGGATAGTGTTTTATTGAAGAATTGAAAACCAGAATTACCAAAAACACAAAAATAATCATAGATAAAGTTGATTTATTAGAAACCTTTGAAAATGAAAAAATTTAATCCTTATCGTAATATCTTCTATTACTTCAGAGGAGCTCACGGTTCCAATAGAATAGCTGAGAAACAAATTGAAGATAATACTACTAAAGCATTGATAAACACATTGGAATACTCTAATGTTGAACTTCTCTATCATCTTCTAAAAAATCTAAATATTCCGTTTGTCACAAACCAGATTCCCAATTATGATATGCAGGTTTCTGAACTTTACAGCCGACCTGATGCACAGATCCAAATAGGCAAAACCGATTATTATATTGAAAGTAAAGTGCAGGCTCGGTTAGAAGAGAAACAGATCAATAATCATCTGGCGTCAATTGGAGAATCACATCTAATTATAATAACTCCTCGCTATTCTGATCTGAGTGTAGTCAACAAAATCTCCGATTCTCGTCTGAGGTTTATTACCTGGGAAGAGATTTATCTTATATTCAATAAATATTTAATGAACAGAAAAAAAGTCGAGGATAATTTCATCATTATTCAATTTCTTAAATACATGGAGAACATTGGTATGGCACCGTTTAATGGATTCACAAAAGAAGATTTTGATTCCTTTTTATATATTGATGACGATCCAAAGAAAGAGATAAGATCAATAGTAAAGCAGAAACTAATAAAATATCTGGATGCAATTCAGATGGAAATACAATCCATTCCATCGTATAAAGGATTGAAAGTTGAAGTTGGTAATTTACAAGTGAAAAGTGATCACATTTGGGGAACCTTGTCTGATGAAACTAAATCCAAAGTTAATGTCCCCCATTTTAATTTTGTTCTCGATAGGAACACCTTTTCAATCGGCTTCATTGTAGAAGGCAAAACCCCGGCTGATAGATTTTACCAATATGTTAATGCAAAACCTTACACTCTGTTAGAGTTGTTAAGCAACTTGCCAGGATTTCATTATGAACTCCAAAAACGGGAATTTAAAAGAATAAGGACTTATGATAATATTCCGGTCGCATCGGTTAAATGTGGTGTGGATATTAAGTTTGATGATGTCGTTTTTATTCAAAAGAAGGCCGATCAATACCCATTAATCCTTACCTGGTGTCACTTCAGCTTTGAACGGGACGATAAAATATTAAACTCAAAAGACTTTGTTAAGACTTCGATTGATTATTTAAATCTGTTACGACCACTGTATGATTTTTCATTAGGAAAATAAATAGAGATAGAAATTAAAGGAAGCAAATTTTCAGCAGAATGTTCTTTTGGATCCTATTCACGAGTATTAAATATTAAGGTTTGTAAGAAAGTAAAGTTTCATAATATTAATTGACTAAATTTGGAGATTCCAAAACATCAGAATTCTTCATTTCCCGTTGCTAAAAATGTGGAAATATATAGAGTCTTGTTAGATATTCAAACACCAAACGGAAGAAAACCCATCCAAAAGAACGATAGGTATTGAGACTATTCAATCAGGCAATACATTAAGTACCTCTGCCGGTCTCATATGATATCTCGGAGCCACCACGACCTACCAGAGCGAAGCACTGAACAGCATCAAACAAGAAGTCACCCGAATCAAAAATGACTTCAATAACTTCTCACAAACCAGTGAAGAACTTGTTAAACAAATGGCTGAAGGATGAAGGGAGACCTGGGATGAAGTTTTAGGGTGGCTTATTTTTTTCTTGGACCCTTGAAGTCGATTAAAATTGACTTCTTGGGTCTTGTTTTGAAAACTTTGGTTTTATAATAGCTTGTACTGGTTCACCAAAAAGTGGAATAATTAGTTAATTAAGATATTCACCATTTCGAAAATATTTCTCTGAAATCTTGAAAGTTGAGCTGCAAACAATTTATTTTTCCCTCTTCGCTTGAAACAATTTTAATAAAATCTAATCCGCATCACTAAAATTCTACTCCCCCCTGAACGCCCTCTGAAGCTGTACCTGAAAATTGTCCTCCAGTTCCTGCAGCTGAGATTTCATTTTTTGTTTTAACAATTCAACACTGTTTACGATTAACGAAAACTTGATTTGAGTTTCAAATGAAGGCTTGATAAATTTAATTTTTTGAAATTCACCTTTGGTTAGTATTCGCTTCATTCCGTTAGTTGCATGATTTTGAATATGGACTTTTGTCATTTTCAAAAGCCAATAAAAAAATAGTGAATTCATGTCTGAATTAGGTTCAATCGCATTTATTTGTTGGTTGAAGGAGACCTTCCTATCTGTGATTCCTGCTCGTCCGATCGATTCTATGCTTCCCGCAATACATGCAACCAAAATAGAATTGGGATTTACAAATCTCGCCTTCGATAAACCACTTTCTGATAAATACTCTGTTGCCTGTGTGATAAAAGTCTCTTCCAAAACAATATTATCTGTTTTGATCCATTCAATAAATCGAGGAGAATAGTTTGTTGGGTCATCGCGAGGAGGTGTATTTCCTGTAATCACTTTTCCAAGTTCATTTAATTGCTTCTTCCCCCACCCCTTCGGATTACTCACCGGATCCCCAAATATATCCAGGAAAACTGCTTTGATATAATCATCCAAATGCAAAATTGCCTGTTTTCGTTTTTCAATGAGTGATTGAGCCAGATCAAGAATTTTTATAACATTCCTTTGAAATTCAATCGGGAAAATTGGGAGAATTATATTTTTTATATATTCCTTTGAAATATGCTTTAATCCGGCTCCCTTAAATCCAAGTTCGAGAATATGAACATTTCCATAAAGATAATAATATATAAATTTTGTTTCAACAGAATCTGTAAACTCGGGTTTTAAGTATGCAACTAAACAATCCGTCGAAACTGAAAATTGTGAATCATTGAAGTGAATACTGGCATTTCCCCCTGTTCCAAATATCAGACTTGGGGTATTAAATTGAGCAGTATTCAGATATTTTGATAATGTTGAACTTGAAGTATAAAATGGGAAAAGACCTGTGTCCAAACCTTCTCCAGCTTTGAAAGTTGATTTATTATTAAAGTTGAAAATTTCAGCAAATTTAAAGTGTACTATCTTCATAACTTCTTCAACTCATTAATCCCCAGCAATATCTCATTTTCAAGAGCCTCAATCTTAGCCAAAATTTCCTTCGGGTCTTGATAAACAACATCTTTATGTTCTGCAACCTTATACCTGTTGATGCTTAAATCGAGGTCGTTATTTTCGATTTCTGCTTTCTCGACATAGAAAAATTTACTGCCTCTGTCATTCTCCGTTTGTTCAGTTCTTGAATTCCACTTTGATACGATATCGCTCAGATCATTGGCATCAATTTTATTCCTTTTGTCATCCAGACTGTAGCCATCAGCCTGCATGTCATAAAACCACACGTTTTCAGTAGTACCACCTTTGACAAAAACCAAAATGGCGGTACTCACTCCTGCATAGGGCTTAAATATTCCGCTCGGCATCGAAATAATCCCCTGAAGTTCACAATCATCAAGTAGCATTTTCCTCGCCTGTTTGTGGGCATTACTCGAACCGAACAAAACACCGTCAGGAACAATAACCCCAGCCCTGCCTCCAATTTTTAAGGAATTGATGATTCTGTTCAAAAACAAAAGCTCCGTTTTTGTGGTTTGCAGCGATAAGGAATCGTTGATATCTCTCTTGTCAATGCTCCCCTTAAAAGGTGGATTTGCCATGATAACATCGTAAATCCCGTCCTCATTATAGTATTTGGAAAGTGTATCTTTCTGTTCAATATTCGGACTTGAGATACCGTGCATCATAAGATTCATCAGAGCGATGCGAACCATGCTTTCATCGGCATCATAACCGTAAAAAGTCTTCTCCTTCAGATGCGTCCATTGTCTTTCATCCGTGAGTTTGTCGCCGAGCAGACCACGCACCAATCCGTTTTCGTCAACCTGCTGATTCTGCTCACTCGTAAATTGTGTGATGATATGTTGATATGCACCCAGTAAAAAGCCTGCAGTTCCTGCTGCCGGGTCGCAGATCGTGTCGCCCAGCTTTGGGTTTACCAGTTCACACATAAGTTGAATAATATGTCTTGGAGTTCTGAACTGCCCCAGTTTACCCGCAGTGGTAATCTCGGAGAGTAAAAACTCGTAGAGGTCGCCCTGTGTATCCTGAAAGCCCTGCCCTTCCATCTGTTGCTTTAAAATCTCTTCAAAAATTTCATCGATAATTGATACAGCTTCAACCAGGAGGGACGGCTTCGAAATGATAAAAACAGCATTGGCCATATATTTTGCAAAAGGAGCATCATCTTTCCCCAGTTTTTTGAGGAACGGGAAGACATTATTTTGAATATGGTCGCGCATCTCTCCCCCCTCCAGTTGTCGAAAATGGCTCCACCTGAGAACCTCTTTTTCACCTTCAAAAAGGGATTGATAAGATTCGCCCGTAAATTCCGAATCCTGTTTCTTTTTAAGATCAAGTTCATCCAGCCGTTTCATAAACAGCAGATATGAAATCTGTTCGATGGCGGTAAGAGGATTTGCAATTCCCCCGCTCCAAAGTTTATCCCATAGACGGTTGATTGATGATTTTAGAGTCTGATTAAGCATAGTTTAAAATTCTGTCCGTTAATTGTAAAATTTCCTGTTGCAGTTGATGATCGAACAATCCCAAAAAGCCGTTATTGTGGAATTTTGTGAATGGTTCGGATACCAGATCCTTTTTACTCAGTTCCCCATTTTCAATGATAAATGATTGAAGAGTCTGAATAAACTGAATCTGTTTTGTTGTTAAATTATTGTGTTCGGCAATAAAAGCGTCAAAAGCGGTCGTCACTTTTTGCGGGAACGATACCAATCCACTAACCCCCATGATATATTTAATAAGGTCGAGAAATTTAACTTTTCGTGCTTCATATGCCTTTTGTAAATTTTCCTCTGTGGGGTAAGGATCATTTTCCTGTAAGGTGGCAGCGAGCTGGTTTAATTCTTCATCTGTAATGCTTTCACCAAGTTTGATCTTGCGAAGCACGGCATTTTTTTGTTCAAGGTTTTTGATAAGAGCCTCCACACGATCACGGTATTTTTGCACGGTGATTCTTCCGTGACCGGGACCAAACTTGATATATCGTTTTTCATGTGTAACATCCTCCAGATCGAGTGACACCTGGTTTTGTTTTACGGGGTCCCGCAACTTCATCAACGGACCCAGTTTTTCAATCAGGAGATTCAATTCCGGTTCACCCCCTTTTTGCAGATAACCATCTGTCAGGACGGAATTGATCAGATCCTTCTGATTTGCCACCACATTTACACTCAGGGGAAGATCAGCAACCATTTCGATTATTGCTTTTGAAGTTCCGGAAAGCTGATTCTCTCTTAACTTCTTTTCCTGTTTTTCATCAATTTTGGCGATTGAATATAACAGCACCTTCAATTCGAAATACATCGCATCAAAATCTTCACCCGAACGGGTACGCATCAGGGGAGCTATCTCCTTCTGCAGAAACTCGGTTTTTTCTTTTGTCAGGTCTGACCAGTAATTATCGTCGATCCGGTCAAGTTTCGTTTTTGCATCAAGGATTACCACATTGTTCTGGGGCAAGGAGGCTATTTCAGCTTTCAGCCTGTTTATGCAATCTTCAATGATCGGGGTCTTTTTTAACGACTGAGCCAAAGTCAGTTTTTGAAGCCGGGTTAAAAACAGTCTGACGGGTAACGGAATGGATGGTTTCTCAGTTACCCCGCCGGGCTCAATCATAAAGTAGTCAAAGTTCCCCCAGCAGTCGATTATCAAAAACTTCTCTTTTGTTTTGCACCAGGGTTTTATCTTTTTTGGTTCGAGAAGGCGGGTTCCCCGTCCGATCATCTGCCAGAATTTTGTATATGAAAAGACAGGCTTGGCAAAAACAAGATTGACCAGTTCCCTGACATCAAGACCTGTATCGAGCATATCAACACTGATTGCGATGCGGGGGAAGTTTTTATTCACAAATTGATCGAGTAATCCCCCCTTGCCGTAAACTTTTGGGTCCTCAGATACAATTACTTTTGCGATCTCCCCTTTATATTCGGGAAAGAGGTCATCAAAAACTTCCCGAAGCCGTTGTGCATGCGCAATTGTCATTGCAAAAAATATCGTTTTCCCAGGAAGAACTCCGCTATCGTCTTTTATACACTCTTCCATAAATTCCCTGACAATCAGGGTATTGGTACCAAGATTTGTAACACTCTTCTCGATTTCGGTACCTTCGAAATTAATCTCCTCGGGTTCTTTCCCGGCTTTGAGTAACCGCTTTTGATCCTCAATCGAAATTGTCTCTTTTCTGATCCCCTCTTTTAAGAATCTCGTTCTGATTTTCAGAACCTCAAAATCGCAGAGATAGGGAGGATTGTTTTTTAATGCCTCTTCATAGGAATACGCAAATGTCGGGAGTCCGTCTTCACACTGAAAAAGTTTAAATGTATTCCGTTCAAGAGCATCTTTTGGGGTGGCTGTTAAACCGGTTTGAAGGGCATCAAAATAATCGAATATGTTTTTGTAAACATTGTAGATTGACCTGTGACTTTCGTCGGCAACAATCAAATCAAAAAAGAAGGGACTCAGCCTGTAATCGTCATCTTCAATGATATTAAGCATTGTCTGGTAGGTTGTCACATAAACTCTCCGGTTTGTGACAAATTTGGTTTCACCCCTCTGAGGCCAAAGGGGAGCATTGGGGAGATATTCCCTGAATGCATCAAGTGCCTGATTCATCAGGGCAATTCTGTCAACCAGAAATAAAACTCTTTGCACCCTGTTTGTCCTCATGAGAACATCAATCATCGACACACAGGTACGGGTTTTTCCGGTTCCTGTTGCCATAACCAAAAGAAATTTCCTTCTTGCGTGGTCGATACCTTCAAATACCGAACGGATCGCCTCAATTTGATAAGGTCTGCCACTAATCTCAGTATTTATAAGTTCTTTGGAGAGAGGTTTTTCATGTTCCCGCAGGAACGATAACCTTTCAAGGTCTTTTTTTGTAGGGAATCCATAAACTTTGCGTGGAGGGTATTTCTCAGTATCCCAGAAATAGATGTCATTGCCATTGGTGTAAAAAACAAACGGCAGTTTACCTTTTAGTTGAGCCTGAATGTTTTTTGCGTACTGCTTTGCCTGTTCCTGACCAATTCTTGCATCACGGGAGGATTTTTTTGCTTCAACGACCGCCAAAGGATAACCGTCATCACCGAGAAGAGCATAGTCAGCATAACGATGCCCGTCATACACATGCCCATCTTCCTGTACGGAATCCGGGCTTTTGATCTTTATATCCAGTTCTCTTTTGACTTGGGCAGGATTGTTTACATTCCAACCGGCTTTGGCGAGCCGATGGTCAATTATATCCTGGCGCGTTTTAGCTTCGTTCATAATAAAATTCAATAATTTAGATTCTGCTAAATTATGAATATTGTCGGAATATCCAAACTACACCAAAAGCAAATTACAGGTTTAATTTCTTTTATTAACATGTTCCGGGCAGAAAAAGCGATTCTTAAAGGTCACCGATTGTGACCTTAGAAATTTGACTTATAAAAATCAGTCATCAAATCAGAAGTGTGGACTTTGTTATAATCACATTTCTGAGACCATTTGTAATATGTGGGCCTGATTATCCATTCTCTATATAAAACAGAATCCATAAAGAGTGAACTGCTCTGAGGTGAAATGGATATTTCAAAATATATATGTTGCCATAATTCATAGGTAATTTCTTATATTTCGGTAGAATAGTGGTGAGATTTATGGTCAATATCCTGATGTTTTTCTGAAAGTCGCTGAATCTTATAAGATTATCACCAATTTAATTGACAATATAAATTAAAATCTGTTTTACAATTTTTATCGGAGATTATATGAGATTTTTTTACTTTTTTATGGTTTCCATTTTCTTGTTAACCGTAATAATTTCAGCCCAAAAACCGAATTGGATTAATTACTCACATGCCGGTAATGTCAACTCAATCGCCGAGGAGGGCGATTTGTTGTGGGTTGGAACAGGTGCTGGTCTGGTCAGATTCAACAAAATTAACGGAGAGACGGTTTTTTATAATAAAGCGAATTCGGGGCTGCCTGATGATAATATTACTTCAATCCGTATTGATAAAAAAGGTAACAAATGGATTTGCTCAACTGGTTTAGTAACGAGATTTGATAATACAAACTGGAGAGCTTATTTCCTTCGAGAGTTTACCCGTACTTCTGTTGCCATAGATTCGAAAGGAACAGCGTGGGTTGGTGCTGCATCCGGATTAAAAGAAGTTGTAGGGGGCATACTAGTCGCATGTCCAGATATTCAAAAAGATGATTTGTTGGATGGTGGGGCCACTATCCTTGAAATTGATAAAAATGACAACCTATGGATTAGGAACAAAACCTATATTGCGAAATACGATGGTAGTAGGTGGACAAAATACATCATTAATTCAACCGATTTTACAGATACTTATGGTTCTTTGCTTATCGACAAAAGAGGTGATAAATGGATCAATTCAAATAGTGGTTTTGCTAAATTTGATGAAAAAAAATGGACTTTCCACAAGGCACCATATTCGAAAGAAACTAACTTTCGAATCTCTTCATTCTCGACGGATAAGAATGGGAATATTTGGAGCATATCGGGTAAGGTGCTTATAAAATTTGACGGTAAAAACTGGACGAAATTCAATTCGACCAATTCAAGTTTGTCGCATGCAGATTTTACAAGCATTATGATTGATAAAGACGATATAAAATGGGTTGGGACTGGGGATGGTAAACTTCTTAAATTTGATAAATCTAATTGGTCGGTATTCAATGTCTCTAATTCCGGTTTACCTTCAAATTCTGTGTCCTCAATTTTAGCAGATTTTGACGGAATTAAATGGTTTGGTACCGATAAAGGACTAACCAAATTCGACGGCAAAGAGTGGACTAATTATACAACAGATAATTCAATGTTACCATCTAATGTTGTTACCTGTATGGCTTTGGATAGAGTAAATAGTAAATGGGTAGGTACACAAAATGGGCTCGCCAGATTTGACGGAAAGAATTGGAAGGTTTACAATACCTTGAATTCTAAATTATCTGATACCGCCATCTTGGCAATTGCAATTGATAAAAAAGGTAATAAATGGCTGAGGACTGAGAAGGGGCTTACCAAATTTGATGACACCAATTGGACTGTTTATAAAATGTTCATTAAAAGTAATGACTATTCTTACCGGAGTCTTTGTATCGATAGCAAAGACGATATATGGACACTCTCAGAGAGTGGCATCGCGAGATTAACACCCAAAGGGTGGACTGAATACAAAATTTCTGAAGGGTATCCCTGTTGTCTTGTAATCGATAACGAGGATAATATTTGGGTGGGGACAGCAAGAGGTCTCGCAAAATTTGATGGAAATAATTGGGTCTATTTTAATTCTTCCAATTCATTGTTACCTGATGCTTTCGTCACAACGATTGCAGTTGATAAAAAAGGTAACAAATGGATTGCCACACTTTTTTGTTCAATGGGTTGTGATACTGAACTTTTTAAATTTGACGGAATAAAATGGACGGTTTATAATAGTGAAAATTCCGCAATTGGATCCGGCGATATCTCTAAGATAACAGTAGACCAAGATGGTTCGCTCTGGTTAAACGCGAATGGAATATTAAAATTTATTGAATAATATTAAGCGGGTAAACATTGTATATTCAATATTTAACTTTCTTAAAAATAAGTCCATTCTCTAAAGTTGACACCAATTTCATCAACTGCTATGGAGCGGCTTTTTGTATATCAGCAGCGGGGATTCCAGTTGCGGACAAAACGACATTCGGCACGACCTTTTTGTTTTTTTGTGAAATCCAACATCTCGGGATAAATATTTTCATCCACTCGCATCAGCTCAGAGTAATTTTTTATGCCTGCTGAGTTTAAACTTACTGATATTGTGTCAATTAGTCTAACATCCAGGGAGTGATTTAGCGGTGATCTATCACATCTCTTAGACAACTGGGAATACGAGGGTACATTCATCTATTCTCTATATAAAACAGAATTCATAAATAGTGAACTGCTCTAAGGTGAAATGGTTACTCCAAATGGATATTCCAAAATATATATGTTGCCATAATTCATAGGTAATTTCTTATATTTCGGTAGAATAGTGGTGAGATTTATGGTCAATATCCTGATGTTTTTCTGAAAATCGCTGAATCTTATATGATCATCACCAATTTAAATGACAGTATAAATTAAAATCTGTTTTACAATTTTTATCGGAGATTATATGCGATTTTTTTACTTTTTTATGGTTTCCATTTTCTTGTTAACCGTAATAATTTCTGCCCAAAACCTTAAGTGGATTAATTACTCACATGCCGGAAGTGTCAATGCAATCGCCGAGGAGGGCGATTTGTTGTGGGTTGGAACAAGCGGTGGTCTTGTCAGATTCAATAAAGTGACCGGGGAATCGCTATTTTATAACAGGGCGAATTCAGGTTTGCCTCAAAATCATGTCACATCAATCTGTGTTGATAAAAAAGGTAGCAAATGGATTGGCACATTCGGTGGTTCAGTAGCCAAATTTGATAATAAAAATTGGAGTCTTTATTCTGATGAGTATTCGACTTTTGTAACCTCCATGGCAATCGACTCAAAAGGAACTGTCTGGATTGGCACAATTTGGAGCGGGTTATACAAAGTTGATGGAAATAGATTGATTTCATTCTTTGAAAGAGACGGGGATCCGCCTGTTAATCAAATCCATTCAGTTGCAATTGATAACAAAGACTTTGTATGGATTGGAGGTAATGAGGGTATCGCAAAATTTGATGGCAAAAAATGGATTGCGTTTAAAGGAAATCCCGAAAGCACATTACATATAGATAAGAACGGTTACATATGGATTGCTTCAAAAAATGGCCTGGAAAAATTTAATGGCAAAAAATGGGTTTCCTACGCATCTCCCTTTTTAAATGAGACAACTCATTCCTCTTCCATCGCAATAGATCTTAATGGTGGTATATGGAGCTGTACAGATACTATGCTTATGAAATTTGATGGAAAAAAGTGGCACAACTATAAACCGTCCTCCGGTCTCTCTCACGGGGCTTTTAATTATATTATGATCGATAAAAACGATGTTAAATGGGTTGGAACTGTGGATGGTAAGCTTGTAAGATTTGATGAATCAAACTGGTCAATCTCCGAAATGTCTAACTCGGGTGCGCCTCCAGATTTCGTCTCGTCAATTTTGGTCGATAATGAAGGAGTCAAGTGGTTTGGTTCTGAAAGTGGACTTACAAGATACGACGGTAAAGAGTGGACTACATACACCAAATTGAACTCAGAATTGCCATCCAATGCTATTACATCTTTGGCAGTAGATAAGCAAAATAATAAATGGGTTGGTACACAAAACGGGCTCGCTGTGTTTGATGGTAAGAATTGGAAGGTATACAAAACATTGAATTCCGGAATACCCGATACAACCATAAGGTCCATTCAGATTGATGAAAAAGGTAATAAATGGATTGGTACAGAAAGTGGACTTACCAAATTTGATGGAGCAAATTGGACTGTTTACAGGAAAGAAGACATCAATTATGGCTATAATTTCTCTTACATTTGGATAGACAGAAGAGGGGACAAATGGGTTATGATGGCTGATGGTATTGCTCGATTGAAAGGTAACTCGTGGACTGAATACAAAGTTTCAGATGGGTTTACCCGTTGCCTCGCAATTGATGATAAGGATAATCTTTGGGTGGGTACAAGTGATAAAGGACTCGCTAAATTTGACGGCAGAAATTGGACCTTCTTGAATTATTCTAATTCCGGATTACCCGATAAAAATGTAACTGCTATTGCATTTGATAAAACAGGGAACCAGTGGATTGCTACCGCAAGTGACGAATTACTACCGAAGGTTTCTCTCTCAAAATTTGACGGAACCAACTGGACTGTCTATAATAGTTCTAATTCAGCAATTGGGTTTTATCCGATCTACAATATTACTATAGATCTGGAAGGTTCTTTGTGGCTAAACACGGATGGAATATTAAAATTCACTGAGTAAATTTAGTTATATCAATATTAGCTATCTTAAATATTTTCGCACTATAAATAAGTCCGCTCCTTCAAGTTAACACCAATTTCATCAACTGGTATGGAGCGGTCTTTATTCTATATTTCCATTCGATCAGGATGTCCGATTTCCCCGGATTTCATACTGTCCTTTGTTTAAAAACATAATTGGGATCGAAATCGAATTGACTGAGTTCATTTGTCGTATTATCGATCATCGCCCTCCCCCACACCTCCCCCCTCCATCATCCCCCCAAAAATAGTTATATTTGGAATTGTTCAAAAAGAGATTATTTCAACCGGTTCAATTGTAAAATGAAAAAGCAAAAAATATCCAACTGGGGGAGATTCCCCTCGGTTGAAGCTGAAATTTATGACCTGAGAGACGAGATTCGTGCCCGGCAAAAGATGAAAATTCTTAATCCCGTTATAGCCCGCGGGCTTGGCAGGTCTTACGGCGACAGCTCTCTCGGTGAAAACATCATTTCGACCGTCGATTACAACCGTTTTATATCTTTTGATGAGTCTTCGGGTGTTCTGCGGTGTGAAGCCGGAGTCTCGTTCGCTGACATTCTTGAGGTTTTTATACCAAAAGGGTGGTTTTTGCCGGTCACTCCCGGGACAAAATATATCACGGTCGGCGGAGCAATTGCCTCCGATGTCCACGGTAAGAATCACCACAAAGAGGGTTCTTTTGGCGACCGGGTACGGGAGATGAAGATAATGGTCGCTTCGGGTGAAGTGCTCCTTTGCTCCCCCTCCCAAAACGAGGATCTCTTTTTTGCTACAATCGGTGGAATGGGGCTTACGGGTCTGATACTCGAAGTGGAATTTGCCCTGAAGAAAATCGAAACTTCCTTCATCTCGCAGGAGACACTTCCCGCTGAGAATCTCGAAAGGGTGATGCAGCTTTTTAACGATTCGAAGAAATTCACTTATTCGGTGGCATGGATCGACTGCCTTGCAAAAGGGAAAAATCTGGGGAAATCGATCCTCTACCTCGGTGAGCATGCACCTTTATCCACCATTGAAGAGACGGTTTTCAAAAACACCCCCCTTTGGTATCACGGAAAAGGGAAGCTCGGGGTCCCGTTCGATTTCCCCTCGGGTTCTCTCAACTCTCTGACGGTTAAAATGTTCAACGGACTGTATTACGAAATGAACAAACTGAAAGGAAACGGCATCGTCCACCTTGATCCGTTCTTCTATCCCCTTGACTCGGTTAACAACTGGAACCGCATCTACGGCAAAAAGGGCTTCCTGCAGTATCAGTTCGTACTTCCGTTGAATAAAAGTTTTGAAGGCATGACAGAAGTGTTGCAGACCATCGCCAAAGAAGGGAGAGGTTCGTTCCTCGCGGTACTTAAACTTTTCGGAAGGCAGGACTCCCTGATCTCCTTCCCGATGGAGGGTTACACTCTTGCCCTGGATTTCCCCATAATGCCCGGATTGATGAAATTCCTCTCAAAACTTGATGAAATTGTCCTCAAATATGACGGCAGATTCTACTTCACAAAAGATTCACGCCTGAAAGCAGATGTTTTTAAAAAGGGTTACCCTCATCTGAACGACTTTCTCGAAATAAAACGAAAATATGACCCGCAAAATATCTTTGCATCAACACAATCAAAAAGGCTGGAGTTGACATGAAATTTGTTCTAATCATTGGCGCCGGAAGCGGAATAGCAAAAGCTACCGCTGCTGAATTTGCAAAAGCCGGCTACGGGCTTTTTCTCGCCGGGCGAAACATGGACGACCTAAAGAAAACGGCTTCCGATCTCGCCATCAGGCACAACATAGAATCAAAAGCCCTCCATTTTGATGTACTCGACTACGACTCCCACAGCTCTTTTTTTGCGGGGCTTGACCCCAAGCCCTCCGTCATTATAACCGCAGCGGGACTTCTTGGTGATCAGGCGGAAGCCCAAAATGATTTTACAGCCGCCCAAAGGACACTTGATACAAATCTTACGGGTCTTGTAAGCATCCTGAACATCGCAGCGAACCACTTCGAGACTGAAAAAAAAGGCTCGATTATCGGTATCTCAAGTGTGGCAGGTGACCGCGGAAGAATGAAAAACTACATCTACGGTGCCGCAAAAGCAGGTTTTACTGCATATCTTTCGGGTCTCCGGCAACGACTCCACAAAAAAGGTGTTTTCGTTATGTCCGTTCAACCGGGCTTTGTAAACACCAAAATGATCGAGGGACTGGAAACTCCGAAACCCCTTACCGCACAACCAGAACAGGTGGGAAAACTGATCTACAACGGCTGGAAAGCAGGAAAACCGGTGATTTACACACCCGGCTACTGGCGATTAATAATGTTCGTCGTCAGATCGATTCCCGAAAGAATTTTCCAAAAACTCGACCTGTGATTTGTGTTACACCCCTCTTATGGTGCAAATTCAAACGGTAAAATTCCTTAACTTGTTGTTTCAATTTATTCGAAATTTTTAAAGCATAGAGAAAATGAGAGAAAACTATCTTGTATTTGGCAGTCCCGTTATCGAACAGGAAGAAATTGACGAAGTAGTAAATACATTAAAGTCGGGTTGGATTGGAACGGGTCCAAAAGTTGCACAGTTTGAAGAGGAATTCAAAGAATATGTCGGAGCAAAATATGCAATAGCAGTTGCAAGCTGTACCGCAGGGCTCCACCTTAGCGTTGTGGCTCTCGGAATTAAAGAGGGTGATGAGGTAATAGTACCCGCCCTTACCTTCGCAGCTACCGCCAATGCAGTTATCCATTCAGGTGCCAAACCCGTTTTCGCTGATGTTGACCGCGATACGATGACTCTCGATTTCGACGATGTAAGACGCAAGATAACCTCCCGTACCAAGGCAATTATCCCCGTTCATTTCGCGGGAAGAGCCGTGGACATGGATAAACTCTATGAAATTGCCCACGAATATGGTATCCACATCATCAACGATACCGCACATGCGATTGAAACAGAATTCAAAGGGAAAAAGATAGGCTGCTTCGACGACATTTCCAGCTACAGTTTCTATGTAACAAAGAATCTGACAACGGGTGAAGGGGGAATGATCGTTACAAACAACGAGGCAATTGCAAACAGATTAAAAATTTATGCTCTCCACGGCATGAGCAAGGATGCGTGGAAACGGTTCTCGGATGACGGCTACAAACATTATCAGGTGGTATTCCCCGGTTTCAAGTATAACATGACAGACATTCAGGCTTCCCTCGGAATTCACCAGCTTCGGAAAGTGGAAAGACTCCATCAGCGGAGAGAGGAGATTTGGAACACTTACAATGAAAGATTGAAACATCTCCCTCTGATTCTTCCTGCTCCGGCTGACCCTGAATCCCGGCACGGGCTCCACCTCTACATTATAATGGTGGATGACACTAAAACCACGGTTACCCGTGACCAGCTCATCTTCGAAATGCACAAAAGGAAAATCGGTACGGGTGTACACTACCTCGGTCTCAACTGGCATCCATTTTATCAGCAGGAATTCGGCTATAAAATAGGCGATTTCCCGAATTCTGACTTCATCTCGGCAAGAACCCTCTCCATCCCCTTCTCTGCCAAACTGACAGATCAGGATGTAGATGATGTTGTCGAGGCACTCGAGGATATTCTAAAACAAAGCTAATTTTCGTAGTAGTAGGCACCAAAAAGGCGGATAGCGGGGGCTCCCCGTGCGTCCTTTATTTTTAGTCTTACTTTGGTTACTTCCGCCGGCGTGTCAAGTTTCAGTATTCTGGACCTTCCAATGGTTGTCCCGTCAGCGAGGAAAATCCAGGAGCCGTTCACGAAGCCCTCTATTTCGAATCCCTTTACCCTTTGTCCGTATCTTATGGCTTCCTCTATCCTGAAATAGTTGATTCGCTTCGAAACCCCCAAATCCACTGTAAGATCGGCTTTTACAATTCCCCGCTCAGTCACCCAAAAAGTCGACCTGCTTCCGTCAATCGCCATTGCCGGCGAGAAAAGTGTATCATCAATTCTCGAATTGCTTGCTGTCGCAGTTCCGCCCCGAAGAAGGTTGGTTCGGAATATGTCATCGACTATCCTTCTGAAACCGAGAAGACTGTTTACATCATTGTCATGAAAAACTCCTGCCGGTGTCGGCGGAACATTCAAAAGAAGCTGGCTGTTCCTTCCGACTGATTTCAGGTATAAATCGGCGAGGTACTGAGGTGTTTTCACTTCATTATCCTGATAATCATGATAAAACCACGCCGGTCTGATCGAAACATCACATTCCGTGGGCCACCAGACACTTACATTCGAAATGCCGTGGTGTGCTGGATGTGACCAGGTAAACGACCAGTCGGTCTCGGAGCCGAGTCCGTCCTCATTCCCAACCCAGCGGATATCGGGACCCATAATTGCCATCAACGATTTTGGCTGAAGTGCCTTTGAGAGCTCGGCAAAACTCAACCAGTCAAATTTGGGATGATCGATCAACGGATTCCTTCCAAGATATCCGTCCACCCAGATTTCACCCACATCACCGTAACCGGTACACAGCTCACGGGTTTGTGCGCGGTAATATTCGTTGTAGGCGGGAGTGCCGTAAACTTTTGAATTCCTGTCCCACATCGAAAGATAATATCCAAACTTCATTCCCTGGGCTGCACATTCATCCGCAAACTCTTTTACCACATCTCCCTGTCCACCTTTATAAGGACTGTTTTTTATTGAGTGGCTTGTTTGCTCAGTCTGCCAAAGGCAAAATCCATCGTGATGCTTGGCTGTCAGAATAAGGTACTTGAATCCGGCTGCCTTGGCTACAGAAACCCACTGTTTCACATCAACTTTTGAGGGATTAAAGAGGGCAGGGCTTTCATCCCCCTCGCCAATGTCCTTGCCCGTAAAAGTGTTCATGCCGTAATGAATGAACATGACAAGTTCGGCATCCTGCCACTCAAGCTGCGCTTCGGAAGGGACGGGATATACATTCTCGATACCCGGAGAGGAAACGGTATCATTCCTGTTCGGAATCTCTTCGGTGACCGGTCCGACAGCCGAATTATTACACGATATAAAAAGCAGTGACAGCAGGGAAAGCAGTAAAAATTTTGAGGTTCTGGTTTTAAATCCGGATAACATCGATTGTTCTAATTTATAAATTGAATGAAGGAAATATATAAATAATGTACTCCTTAAAAAAGCGAAAAACTTTCAGAAGCAGACAGTGCCAAAACTCCTCTCTCAATTTTTAGCTCACAAAATAATTATATTGCAGTTTGATTTAAATTTCTTTTTATCCAAGACCTAAATTTGAAAACAACTGAAAATAAAATGACTGAAGAGCGAAAAATTGAAATGCTTGATATCCTGGTTGTACTTGTCAGGAAAAAATTCCTCCTCTTTTTTGTTGCTGTTCTGACAGCAGCACTGGGATACCTGTCAGTCTATTATTTTATAGATGAAAAATTTGAATCCACCGCTGTGGTCGTTCCTTACGAATCAGGGAAATCGGGAGGAATGTCTTCCCTGCTGAAAAACATTTCGGGCTTGCCTGTCGGTGGTCTTTCGAATCTCGGCGGCTCCAGCTCAAATCTCGACTTTTACCTTACAATCGTTTACAGCAGATCGACCCTCACCGAAGTAATCGATAAATTCGATCTCCGCAAGGAATACAACCAGAAATATTTTGCCGATGTACTCAAAAGGGCGATTGAGGACATTTCGGTAATCAACAACGACGACCTCTCCGTCTCGGTTGCCGTAAGGAACAAAGACCCCAAAAAGGCTGCCGACATTGCGAATTATATTGTGGATATCCTGAACAAAAAAGTGCTCGAAATAAACACCCGCAAGACAAAAGACAACAGGATTTTCCTCGAAAAAAGATATAATGAAGTGGTGACAGATCTCAGGACTGCGGAGGACAAACTTGAGTCATATCAGAAAAAAAATGGCGTTTTTGAGGCAGAACAGCAGGTGAAGGCGAGTGTCTCCGCCTTTGCCGATCTCGAAATGGAACTCGCCAGAAAACAGGTTGAGTATGAAACAGCCGCAAAAATGCTCGGGGAAAACACCCCTTCCGTTACAAATCTTAAGGATGCCCTCGCTGCTCTCGAGAAAAAAGTGAATGACATTAAAAACGGGAAAAACGGGAAATCTGTCCTTATTCCGATGGGTTCCCTCCCCTCAAAAGCGATTGAATACTTCCGTCTTTACAGGGATGTCAAAATAAATACCGAGATGCTGGAGTTCCTCCTCCCTGTTTATGAACAGGCAAAATTTGATGAGCAAAAGGAGATTCCCGTCATCCTCTCCATCGACAAAGCCGTGCCTTCAGATAAAAAAGTGTACCCTCCGAGGATGATTTACGCAATTTTTATCTCCCTTTTCGCTACCGGAATGGTGGCTTTTGCTCTCGTGATGAAAGAAGTCTCCGGAAATGTAAGCGACCCTAAAGTTAGATTTGTCCTCCGCAATCTCTTCTCGATCAGGAGAAAAGAAGATTAAAGACGACACTTATCCGGGGTTGGCGAGCGACTTTAAGACCAACTTCTTTCTCGTCGGTCTCGCTCTGCTGGTGATCATACCGGTTACCTTCGTACTCGGTAACATGGGTGAAAAAAGAACCACTCAGGTCATTCTTCTCGGTCTGCCGTTTCTGCTTCTGGGGTTCCTGAATTTCAGATTCGCACTCGTGATTTTTATAGCATCGCTTTTCATGGATATTTTCCCTTACCTCCTGATCAGTCTCTCATTCGTGATAATTCCGTATCTCGTGATGGTGTTTGCTGCAGTCAATAAAGGTTTCCGGTTTTCCGAACTGAAGACGCCCTTCCTTACTGTCACAATCTTTTTTGTCCTCTTCCTTATTCCGTCGTTTTTCAACAGTCTCGCAAAGACAAACGCCGGAGTAAACATGTTTATGTGGCCCGGCTTCATCCTCCTGTTTACACTTCTTGCTGTTGCACTCAGAGATGAAGGACACATCAACTTTCTTACTAAGGCATTCCTGGCATTTGTTTCAGTCAATGCACTTTTTGCCATTTTTCAGGGAATTACCACCGGAAGAAGAGCCTTCGGTTTTGCAGGCATTATGTTCGTCGATATCCTCGGGATTGCGATACTCATCGTTTTTATCCTTCTTCTGCATGCAAAAGGAAAATCAAAAGCAGGATATGGCATGCTTTTCGCACTTTTAGTGGTTGCAATGATATTCAACAAAACCAGAAATGTCTGGATAAATGTTGCGTTTGTCATGTTGATTTCTTTCATACATGTTGCGGTGAAGGCGAAATTTCTGCAGGTTGACAGAAAAAAGATCATCCGTTACGGCACCGTTTCTCTTCTTTTTGTCGTCCTTTCTGGTGGACTGCTGATCAGTTTCTATGGTACAAAATTTTTCAGAATCGAAGAGAAACAAAAACTCTCCGCCGAAAGTCTCGAAATTGCAGATGTCAACAATTCACTCGTAACCCGTTACTTTATCTGGAGTACCGGATACAACGGATTTGTCAGCAATCCGGTTTTTGGCATGGGCATCTACTCCTTCGCCTATTCATCACAGTTCTACAATGAACTTCCTGACAACATCTACAAAAAATTTGTCTCGGGACTTACACTGCATCAGGGATTTTATTCAATACTTGTGGAAGCCGGCATTTTTGGCTTCACAGGTCTGCTGATTTTCCTCACCGTTCTCTTCCGAAAATCGAGAAAAGTCTATTTGAAAGCTGAGAATACCCCCCTCTTTCTGCACGCATTCATTGCATTTTGGGTTTTAATATACATAATCACCTCCCTGATGTTTACCGATGCCTGGTTTTGGGGAAGAGGGATTGTGATGTGGGGGACGGTTCTTGGTGTTATCGCGGCAATAAACAATATTATAAGCAGGGATGAGGGAACCTCTCTCCCATGAGCGAAAAACGGGACAATCTCTGGCTGGCTGCTCACTATATTTTAACAATGATTGCTTCACTCGTTTCATTGAAGTTCAATCTGATGAACTTCGGAAGCGATATTTTCGGGGTCTGGGTACTTATCTCCTCCATCTGGGGGCTGAGTAATGTGGTCGATCTCGGTTTCGGGCTCGCACTCATCAGAGCCGTTTCGAAGGAGCGTGACAACCCCACTGTGTTGGGGAAAGTAACCTCAACAGGTTTCGTTTTCTTTTTCCTCTTTGGATTTGTAATTCTCTCAATCGGGTTTCTGATCGGTAACTACTACTATATAGAAAATCCTTCTCTCATCAACGGCTCCATTAAACTTTCTGCGACAAATACCAACCTGCTGCTTGGTATCTTTTTCTATGTCAACTATATCTCCACCTTTTTCAGATCTGTTTATGAAGGGCTGGGGAAATTCATATTCTACAGCAAAATAGCCATAAGCTACAGCCTGCTTACTCTTTTGGCTGCATTTTTTTCGTGGCTTTTTGCTCTGGATATTGCGGGACTTGCAGCCCTGATGCTGGCAGCAGCTACAGTTCAGCTCTTACTTCTAGCAACTTTCAGCAGAACATCAAAGATGCTCCCCGGATTCAAACCGACAAACTTCAGTTTCGACATTTTCAAAGGGCTTTTCAGTTTCAGTATTGGAGTTCAGGGTGCTACAATTTTGGGAACTGCAGTCGATCCCGTCCTGAAATATATTATTGGCAGCGGACTGAATGTCTCTTTTGTAGGATATTATGACATAGCGAAACGGTTCTCGCAGGCATCATCGGGACTTTTCTTTGCAGCTTTCAGAACCATCTACCCAAAAGCGGCGAGAATCGAAAAAGAAGAGGAAAAGGGGTTCCTCCTCAACGAAGTTCTTTCCCTCTCCAAAAAAGGAATTCTGTACGGCGGTCTCGTCTTCATGGCGGCTTCTCCCCTTTTTGCTGCCATTTTTATCTATTTCTATTCTTCACCCCTCTCATACAACATTTTCCTTCTACTCACACTTGTTGAGTCGGTAAATCTCTTTGGATATTCTTATTATTCAATGTTGATGGGAACGGGGAAAGCGAAATTCCTTGCACTTATCCAGTTGATTAACCTGATTGGAGTTGCAGTTTTCCTCTATTTTGGAATTAAAATAACGGGCTCCTACACAGGAATCGCCGGATATGCACTTACCATAATTCTTGGAAATTTCTTCATGCTTTCGTGGATAAAGCATACGGTCGATTACTCCCGACTCCGATATCTTCTGGATGCGGGAGGAATTAAACTGATTGCCCAGTTCGGGATAATATGTGCTGCTTTCATGGCTCTTTACAATCTGGAGTTAAATCCATTTTTCATTGCTATCGGGCTGACTGCTGCGTGGCTGATACTTTTCGGTTCAAACCTTAAAAGTCTCATTGAAATTTTATCAAACCTGTTAAAACCGGCAAAACAAGGTTAATTTTGGCAAAACATAAATACACAGTATCCGCTGTAATATCACTTTTCAAAGGTGAAAAATTTATCAGAGGCAGAATCGAAGACCTTCTCACCCAGACCCTCGGGAAGGAAGTTGAGATTATAATTGTCGACAGCAACTCTCCCCAAAATGAAAAAAAGATTATCGATGAATATCTCCCCGGGAACGACAATATTAAATATCTCAGAACTCCGGAAACCGAATCGATGTACACATCGTGGAACAGGGGTATCGGGCTGTCGTCAGGCAGGTACATAACCAATGCAAATGTTGACGACCGCCTGGCTCCGTATGCTCTCGAAAAACTTGTCGCCGAAATCGAAAAGGATGAAAAAACAGGTCTTGTCTACGGTGACTATTTTGTCTCCCCCGTTGAAAATGAATCGTTCGATGAGGCATCCCGGAATGAAAGAACAATCCACATCACCGACATGTATTCCCCACTCAGGTTGTTAAACGGCTACATGTGCGGACCCCAGTCACTCTGGCGGCGGGAAGTTCACACCTTCCATAAAATTCATTTTGATGGCTCTTTTGAAGTAACAGGCGACTACAAGTTTGTGGCTGATGTAAGCAAAGTGTACGAAATCAGAAAGATTAATGCCAATCTCGGTGTCTATTTCAGATCACCAGCGGATGAAAACAAAGAATACCAGAATCTTGACAAAACCATACACGAAGCATTTAAGATAAAGCTGGAGCTGATTAATCACTTCCTTGATAATAGTGTTATCGACTCAGATTCCGGTGTGACAAATTTAATGCGGCTTTTTCGTTCTCTCCCTGTGAGAATTTCAGCCCTGATCTGGAAAATATCAGCAGACCCGGTTATCAATTACGAGACCATCTACTGGATAATTGCAGTGTCAGCCGAAAGAGAAGGTGATTACAAGACTGTGAAAAAAATTATATCCCGATTCAAAAATTTCCCAAAAGCGGTCTATATCCAAAATTATGAGAAATATCTCATTGCGAAGGGGGTAATATGAGCGAAAAGATTGGCGTCGGCATCGTTACTTACCAGCGGCAGGAGTTTTTCCGGAATTTGTTTGTATCCATCCCCGCTTGTGATGAGCTTGTGGTCGTGAATGATGGAGCATCATATCCTGCCGAAGCATACAGCGGAAGAAAAGCTGAAATAATTCAGCACAAAAAAAACAAGGGTGTTGGCAAATCTAAAAACGATGCAATGAGATACCTGCTGGAAAAGGGATGCAAACACATATTTATACTCGAAGATGATATCGTGATAAAAGACCCCTCCGTTTTCGAAAAATATATTTCCGTTTCCAAAAAAACGGGTATTCAGCACTTCAACTACGCTTATCACGGTCCCCTCAACAAAAATGAGGACGGTTCACCAAAGACAAGAGGTGTGGCAACCTATGACGGGGAACCTCTCGTTATTTTAAATGAACACATCCCCGGAGCTTTTTCCTACTTCACAAGGGAAATTCTCGAAAAAACCGGATTGATCGACGAGTGGTATTACAACGCTTGGGAGCATGTCGATCTCACCACAAGAATAACCAAACTCTCCGCCCACACCCCTTTTTGGTGGTTTGCGGATATTTACGGCAGCGACCTGCTGATCGGCGATCAGGACCAGGACCTCTCCAAAAGCTCCATCAGAAAAAATAATTTCTCTTTTATGTTTTGGTTTAGAATATTTTCCCGCTACTACCGGCTGAAACACGGGTACATCCCCTACAAAACACCCGATTCCACTCCCGAGGAAGTGGAAGAGAAACTAAAGAACATTTTTGCCAAATATTGCAGTGGTAAAACCCTCCCTGAGATAAAAATTTCCACCTCCGGTTGAAGGTTCACCTTAAAAATTACTGATACTCAGGTCAGCCAAAAAGTTTGATGTTACTTCCCGGACTTTATTTTCATCGATCCTAAAATTAGCCTTTTTCATCTTTGCCACTATTTTATCCCATAGTCCAATTTTTTTAAAATATTTTTTTGTATATCTTGACATTAATTACAAAAATTTTTAATTTAATCCCAGGATATAATTAAACACGGGAGAGCGATGTAAAAGCAGGAAATAAAATAACCGGGACAAAAATTGTCCGGTTATTACAAGTTATCCGGCAGGATGTTCAAGGATTTTCTTCGGGCCCTTTTAGAGCAAATATTCTATCGTAATGTACCTTCCACACCCTGTAGAGAACCACCACGGCGGTTCTTCTCCGGGAAACCTTTACAAAACCAATTCTAATGCACTTTGACATTTTAAGCAATTAAGATGCCTTTGAACCATTATTTAGATACTTAATCTTTTTGGAAGACTGTATGAGTAAATACCTAAAAACATTGATGCTGCTGCCCTGTTTAATTTCGTTATTGAGTTTCACTGCGGAGGCCCAGTACTTCGACACCCTAATTTTCAGGACTACCGGTCTTTACTGGCAAGAATCCGTCATCTATATGGGAGACCAGAATGATGATGGATGTGATGACTTCATTATTACCAAGATGGACACAACCGCACCCGGTTCTGAAGGGAAAGCGTATTTTTATTATGGTGGTAACCCTGTCTCTGATACGCCTGCATTTTATTTTCGTACAATTAATCCTCTTAACATCACAGCCTGTGACTTAAACAGGGATGGTTACAGGGACGTAATCGTCAGGCAGGGGACCAATCTAACCTACCCAATCAGTTTTTCGGTATATCTTGGAGGTCCAAACCTGGATACTGTACCTGACTATGAGATTTTACATCCGGAGAATTCCAAACCTTATCTCTATGGGAGGGATTGGCCGATCGATTTTAACGGTGATGGATGGGAGGAATGGGTAACATTCTCAACTACGGGGAAGTTCTTTTTTATAATTTCCTCTCCCGGGGTTCAACCTTTTGAGTATCATGTATTACAACCCGATTCAGCCTATTCCAATTACCGGTTTTGGTATAATTACATCTCCTTTGCAGATTTGGATGGAGACGGGAAGACAGATGTTTCGCCAATGCTCTCCAGGACAAATCCGACAGTTGACCTCCGCCGATTCTATTTTGGTAACAGCGATTTTTCCTTCAATGAATATTACCAGTTCTCCAATGACACAACATTTCAACCAGAAAACATCTTTTTAGTAAATGATATGAATGGGAATGGAAATGGAGAGTTAATAGTTTATCTCAACCTTGGTGGGGGCACAGGAGGCTATGGACTTTCATTCGGGACTCGTCCTCCTGATATAATCACAGATGTCCGCATCAGTGCTGGTGGACTTTCAGGAGGAGGAGTATCACCCGGGGACATAAACGGAGATGGCTATGGCGACTTGTTAAAATTTATACCTTATGACAGTTATGCATTATACCTTGGAGGAAACACAATAACAGGACTTATAGCAAAACTTTATGTTTCCAATGTTTTTTTAAGGGATATAAATTTTGCCGGGAGAGTTGGTGATATTAACGGAGATGGGATAGATGATATTTGTGTTGGTGAAAATGCAGCCACAAATCACCAATCTATACCTGCCGGTGCTCTCTACATCTATAAAGGAACCAGGACGCCTGCCTCTATGGAGGAAGAACAAGAAAAGTATTCCGTAGGAAAAAACATGGAAGTTGCAATCTCACCCAATCCAACAAATGGGAAGGTAGGTATTCATTATTCACTCCCTGATTCAGGTATGCTGACTTCAGAGATATTGGATATCCTCGGACAGAGGATATACAACAATTCGACACAGGAAGAGAAAGGTTCCCACACAAAAGAGTTAAATATTCAAAACAGTGCCGCAGCAAGTGGAATATATATTTTTCACTTCACCCTTAAAACAGGTGAAAAGACTTTAACTAAAAGTGTTAAGGTACAAATAATTAAATAGGTGAACAAACAACAAGAAAAGAGAATTAACTATGAAAAAGTTACTTTTTTTATTGGTACTTGTAAACGGGTTTACATTTTCACAATTAAGACCGGGCATTGATTATATGCCACAAATTGCTTTTTTTGACTTTGTAGTCAATTATCTCAGCAATCCCAATTGGACTGTTGACCCGGGACAAATAAAGAAAAGTCATGATGAGCAAAATTGGTATTTTGATCAACTCAGTGATCTCGGGTTGACAAATCTTGTTTCTGACGGTCAATATCATCGTACAACCTTACAACACACAC
The DNA here is from genome assembly GCA_020161395.1 of Bacteroidota bacterium. NCBI lineage: Bacteria > Pseudomonadati > Bacteroidota > Bacteroidota bacterium. The sequence goes on along the minus strand of JAIUOE010000008.1, from coordinate 2,577 downwards.
TTGATAATTTTTACATCCACGATATGGGATTTGCTTGGAAACATGACTTAAGTCTAAATCCACCCCGATATTTTTTACCCGCAAGAAGTATGAATTCACTTGGACATCAAGAGTTAAAATATGTAATTGAATTAGGAGGAGAAAGCCGTGTTTCAACAATCAGTGAGCTACACAATTTTGGGTTTGGGGTGACTGCTTCTCAAGCTAGCACCACGAGTAAATGGGTGTTAGAACTGGGATCTGGACAACCAATCGGCGTCAACAGTACAGGAATAAATGGATTCGACACTTTGTTTGGCATCCATTCTCGAATAGCACTCACACAGTATCACACACCGGGTGGTGCGATAATGTGGGCAAAACTTCCCACGGCGCAGTTTCCTCTTAAAGATTCATTAAAAATCCGGATACTGTTTCGACGGGGTCAGGCTCCCTCAAGTTCTGTTACACTGTTCACAATAAACGCAACCAGTGTTCAGGGGGAACCCAGACCGGGATACAATTTTGAAGGGAGGAGAGATCACCGTAATCCTGAAATAGAACCTGAAACAATCCCGCCTTCGTTTGCACAGGAGGTAACTGCCGGTGATCTAATCAATGACCACTTAACAAATTATGCCTGGTTTGAGTCAAATCCCATATTAATTGCAGGAAATAAGGAATTTGAATTTAATATAATTTGGAGTGGGAATGCAGATCTGTTTATTGACAAAATAATGGTTTACAACACTTCATACGGGGAGTTGTATGTTGATTTTACAGTACCTGCGGCAAACGGTAAGAGTCAACTGCTCACCACATATCCACCGGCATCAATAGATTCATTTTTCCAGAGTTTCTATTTTGACGAACCCTTCCAACTTTCTGCACAGTATAGAGGGGAGATCCAAAAATTTATTAAGGATCATTATCAATCAGCAAATCAAAATTTTGAGGTTAACAGTGCAGTTGGAGGTACGCCAAAACACTTACTCGATTTTGACAAGAAATATGCTAATTATGAAGAAGAAGAAGGTACCTATAAAAAATATCTTTTGTATAATATGTATCCTATTGTTAGCAATACAACTACCTTAACTGCTTCACTACAACCCAGATTGGACCTGTTCATTAATTACAATAATGTTGATGATACATGGGGTACTCATCACGATCCGGACAAATACAAATATGTCGGGATATTGCCTGCCATTTTGGCAGCAAAAGAGGCTAATATCCCTTTAATTTCAACCATCTGTGTGGCAGCCGAACAATATGTTAAGAATACAGGGAGTAATTTATCACTCGAGGATGGACCCCATCGTAGAAGACCCCCAACCCCTGATGAAATCAAAGTGATGGGAAATATTTCACTTGCCTATGGAGCGAAAGGATTCATGTATTATATGGTTCCTACCAGGGCTGGTCTACCACTGGAAGGTCAGACAGTACTCAGTCAGTACGGATTGTTTGAAGAGGCAGATAAGGCATTTGACCCTTCAGATCCTGATACATGGGTTCAAAATCCGGCGAACCTTCAAGTACCCAATGAACGGTATGATGCTGTCCAAAGTTTTATTTCCTCAACATCACTAATAGCTCCAACCCTGTTGCGCCTCAGATGGCTTGGCGCGGATGGTTGGAGCCGTAATGACCAGAGTGGTGTAACCTGAATAAAAAAATGTTCTACTTCCACGAGTGCAAATTTTTCTGCAATTAGCATAGATGCGGATGCGTATGTTGAAACGGGTTATTTTGATGAAGACCCGAATTTGGCAGGATATAATCAACATGCGAAGTATATTTATGTCGTTAACAGGAGATGTAATTGGCAGGGTACTGACACTTCGAACAGATTTATACGCTTAAAAATCGATTCAACTGTAGCCTCCCATTGTTCCAATATAATAGTAACAAACCTAAAAACGGGACAAAAGTATTATACAACAAAAAACTCAAACTTCGACTTGTACCTAAATGCCGGGGACGGAACTCTGTTAAAATTTGAACCTCGATTTGTTCATGGCGGGACTCTTGTGGTTGATGAATTTATTAGTGAGGGCATTTACGAAGTTGACACAACCCTCATTGTTCCGGAAGGAGTAAAGCTAACAGTGAGTGCCGGTACAAAGCTTACCTTCCGGAATTCCGGAAGATTATTGGTTGAAGATGGTGAACTCGAAGTAAAAGGAACACAGAACAACAAGGTAGAGTTTGATTTTGTCTCAAAGAACTGGGGAGCGGGAAACGGTATCCATGCTTACAGAACGCCCCTGAAGATTAAAAATGCTGTAATAAAGAACGCGAGTTGTGGTATTTACAGTCATATCAGTCCGGGTGACACGATCGACGGGGTGATCATTGACAATACCCACTATGGGATAAGTTTATACTACAGCTATAACTACGGAGCCGACAACACGGTTATCCGCAACTCACAGATAACCAACTGCCAGTTGTGAGGAATCACAATGGTTGGCTCAAGACCGGTAATTCATGATAACACTTTCCAAAATGCCTCAAGAATTGGCAATGGAGTGAACGCGTTTACAAACTCTGAACCATGGTTGATAAAATCAAATATAGAACATGGGAACA